>CASFBV010000026.1 GCA_949293065.1 uncultured Mycoplasma sp. | reverse complement strand
TTGTCTTAAAGCATATAAAACTGGTGATTTTAATTTTAAAGAAAATAAGTTTAAATCATATGCTTCAGAAACAGTAATCATTGATCTTTGAGAAGAAGATAGCGATTCTCCTGTTGTTCCTAAAACTCCGTCTTTGCCATTAACCTCTAATGAACCCGGCAAATTATATTTATTATCTTGTAAGAAAGTATCGATAAAGAAATTAATTCTATTTTTGTTTCCTTCAAGAGTGTTTGTTGAATGATTAAAATTAAGTGATAATTTTTTATTTTTATTAATTTCTATAGGTAAGACAATCGCTGTTGCAGTAACAGCAGCAAATAAAAGACCAAATCCCATAAATTTCAATAATCTATGTTTACTTTTTCTTGTTTTTTTGTCTTTTGAACTCATAGAAATAATTATATTAAAAATATAATTACATTTTAATATTAATAAAATTGTAAAATATACTCAATATGAAAAAAATTACTATTATTGGTTCAGGTGCTTTAGGTACTGCAATAGCAAATATGTTATTAGATGCAAATCCTAAAAATGATGTTTTAATTTACGGAATTGATGAAAAGGAACTTTCTGATCTTTCTGATGGGAAAAACACAAAATATTTCAAAGATATTCAATTACACAAATTTAACACAACAAATGATTTATCAAAAGCAATAAAACACGGTGAATATTTTGTTTTAGCTCTTCCTTCAATTGCTATTGATTCAATTATGACTTCATTAGTAAAAGAATTAGATCATAAAGCATTAATAATTAATGGATGTAAGGGTTTTTATCCAAAAACTGAAAATCCTTTGCATGATGGATTAGTTAAAAAATCAGCAAAAAATAAAAACATAAGAGGCGTTGTTTCAATTTTAGGTCCTTCATTTGCTATTGAAATGGTTAAAAAGGCATTAACATCAATTGCTGCTGTTGGAAAAAATAAATCACAAGTAGAAGAAGTTCAAAAATTAATCAAAACTGATTATTTTAAACTTTATAGACAAACTGATGTTGTGGGAGCTGAAATTGGTGGAATATATAAAAACATATTAGCAATAGGTGCTGGAATGCTTACAGCAAAAGGATTTAAAATAAACACATTAGCATCTTATTTAACAAGAGGAATGAAGGAAATGTCAACATTAAATAAATTTATGGGTGGTAAAACTCAAACAATTTATGGATTGACAGGTCTTGGTGATTTAATTCTTACAGCGACAGACACTAATTCAAGAAATTATACTTTTGGATTTAATTATGCAAATGGAGACAAAGATACAAAAAATGTAACATTAGAAGGATTGACAGCTCTTGAAGTTGTTGAAAAAATCAGAAAGAAAAACAACTTATATTTACCAATTCAAAACGCTTTATACAATGTTATTTATAAAAATAGCACATTAGAAAAAGAAATTAAAAAACTTTGAAATTCAGATTTAAAAAGTGAGGATTAATTTTGAAAAAATACATATTTGCAACTGATGTAGATGGAACGTTATTAATGGATAATGGAGAAATAAATCCAGAAACTTTGAATGCTTTTAAAAAAGCATATGAATTAGGACATATTATTGTAATTGCAACAGGAAGATGTGTAAAAAGATCAAAGGTATTATTAAGTAAAATACCGTATGTAAATTATTTTGTTTGCAATAATGGAGCTGTTGTTCATGATATTAAAAAAGATAATTCCTTTATTTTGCATAGTGTAAATCCTCATCATTACATTAAGATGCATGATTTTGCATTAAAAAATAATGTCATTTTTAAATTACATACAGACATTGATTGGATTGGTTATAAAGGAAATGAGCAAGAAGATCCAACTCCTTTAACAGAAGAATTAGATCAAAAAATAAGAGAACACATTTTAAAAAATCCAAATGATAAAAAATTATTTAATGGACAAACAATAACTCAATTATCAATTTGCTCATCTCCTAAATTTTGTAAAAATAATATAGATTATTTTGTTGAAGAATTTAAAAATGATTCGTCTATTTATTTAACCAACTCCATTTACATAGATGTAAATCCAAAAGATAAATCTAAATGAACAGGTTTAGTTGAATTGGCAAATAAATTAAATATTAGTAAAGAAAATATCATTACATTTGGAGATAGTGGAAATGATTATGAAATGATTTTTAATGCAGGCATAAATGGATATGCATTAGAAAATTCTCATCCTGATTTAAAAGAAAAAATTAAGCCAAGAATTGGAAATAATAATTCAAATGCAATTGGCTTGAAAATTCTTGAATACATTGAAAAATAATATATAATTAAATTTACATGTGGTAGATATGGCGAAATGGCTAACGCATCGGGTTGTGGCTCCGACATGTGCGGGTTCGATCCCCGTTATCTACCCCATTTTTTT
>CASFBV010000025.1 GCA_949293065.1 uncultured Mycoplasma sp. | reverse complement strand
TGCTGCTCTAAGTTCTTTTCCTTCATTCAAATTATCATTAGCAGGATTACCTATAAAAATTATTGGATTTATTTTTGGGCCAGTTGTAGGATTTATTATAGGATTCACAACTGATGTTATTTCATTTGTATTTATGCCTTCATTTTATTTTCCATTATATTCAGTAGCGCTAGGTATTTCGGGAATGCTGCCCGGAATATCTGCAATGGCATTTAATTATTTTTATAAATTCTTTTCAAAAGAGAATGTTTTAAGACGGATGAATGCTAAAAGAGTATTTGCTTTACATAAATTAAGATTGGAATTAGTTAACCAAAATACAACAAAGGTTAATGCTGCTGAAAAAAAATATCAAGCAATAAATGAAAAAATTGATAAAATAAGTGCATGGCAAAAAGAGAAATATCAATTAAATTTCGGATTAATAAGCAGTACGACAATTTTGACAAGCGTGCTTTTTGCATTAATAATAACATTTATATTTATACCTCAAGAGATAATAAATAATTCGTTTGATGATAAAGGTATTCTAAAATTATTAACTAATAAATCTATCTTTATAACCATTGTTTCATTAGGAATTGTAACCTGTCTAATAGCACTATTAATAGGAAGATTCAAAATGAAACCAGAAAACTATTTAAAATTTGTTCCTATTGTTGTATTCGTTGTTTTCACTGAGTATCTAAACATTCCAACTATTGCCTATGCAGATTACTGTGCCTTAAAAATTGATTTTATTGCTTCAATGATCGGATCATTAACAACATCAATTCTAAAAATTTGATTTAACTTAGTTATTATCTATTTTGCAATAAAAATTGTAATGCCATTAATAACTAAAAAAACATTTAATGGATATGAATAAAAGTAAAAGAAAAGGAGAAATATGAAACCTATACTAAAAAAAGCATTAATAGTAAGTACTGCTATTTTAGTACCCGCTGCCGCAATTGGTATAGGTTGTGGAGTATATTTTAGTTCTCATGGTGTAGAAAGAATTTCTCAAAAAGGTATCTTTTCAATGAGATACAATGAGAACTTAAATAATGAAGGATATAAATATGATTATTCTGCAACATATGGGTCTCCTACATCTAGCAATTCAGCAACATCAAATTTATCAATGTTAGTATTGAATGAAATTTTACACATTAGAACTGAAGGAAAATTTGAATTTGATCAAAAAACAGGAGAAGTAATCCAACCATCTTATGAATCATTTGAATTTGCCAACGCTAATTCCTTAGTTTTAACTTTTGTTGATACTTCCTTAAATGAATCACAATTAAATTCTGATTATTTAAAAACTCAACCAGATAAATATTTCCAATTAGTTTTTAATAGTGATGACGCTTCAATAACACCAACACCAGATAATAAACAACAAAAAGTTTTAGATAAAGATTCTGATGATCCTAGATCAATAAACAATTCAAAAGTATTTGGAAAAATAATAGCATCTGGATTTTTAGGTTCAAAGCCTAATTTAGATGATCCAAATATTTCAATTGATACAACTAATAAAAAATTTATTTTAGCTGGATTGGGTGTTACATTTGCACCTGGAAACAAATGAGTAGATTCAAATGGTCATCAAACTAAATATGATATTTGCCCAAAAGATATGTTTTATTCATTTAAGAGAACATGATTGTATGACAAAACATATAGAAGATCTCATGGAGGTTCTCAAGACTTAGATAGTTATTTTATTAGTAAAACTCAAACAACAAAGAGATTTGGGGAAACACAAAAATATCCAAATGCTTATATATTTGATTTTTTAAACATAAATGAAGACAAATTAGAGAATGAAGATACAGCTGTTCAAAAAACGGTTGATGGTCAAGATGCATTTACATTCTCAATGAATATTTTCAGCAAAGATGGATCAATTAATTTAGATTCTTCTTTCTCAATAAGAAATATTATCAAACAATATTTGGTAAATGATTTAACATTTTCATTAGCTCCTTCACAATACATTGATGAAGTGTTTAATAACCAAAAAAATAATTACACATCTGCAGGAGAAATTACAGGAGAAGCTGCAAAATATGGAATTTATACATATGGACAAGATAGAGAACATACATTATATGCATCTTGTTATATTCCAACATACTCAGAAGCCAATAGAGAAATTTTCGAATATAACAAATATTATGCAAATAAAAATTGGGTTGAATCTGTACAAAAAGGAAAAGTAGTAAATGGCAAAAAACAAAGAACTCTTAATAAAGTAATTATTGAATATACAGGTTCAATTGATAGTTCAACATTTATTAATCAAGCTTTTACTTCATATTTAAATGGAACATTATCACAAGTTGATTATTCATTAATTTCAGATGCTCAAAAACAAAAGTTATATGGTTCATCAAATGATGAAAATGTATTAATTTCAAATTCAGAAAAAAACGGATTACAACCAACAAAAAAAATAAATGTATCTCAATTAACATCTAGAATGGTTTGACAAGCAAACCCAATTAATAACTCAAGTTATTCATTCAATGATGTGTATTCACAATTAGTCTATGGTTCAACAATACAACAATTAAACAAAGGAGTTGCAAACACAGGGAACAGTTTTTTTGCTGGATATGGATTTGATTTTAGATTATTAATTCAAGCGTCAATTAACTGACAACAATATATTCAACAAGCTTATTCAGGCACAAGAGATGTATGGTTGAGTGGCGCAGCACAAAATGCTGTATTTTGTTCTACCTCAGCCAATTCATTAACTCCTGCTGATTTCATTGATCAAGGGATTAATGATTTAATTTATTTTGATGAAAACGGAAATAAACAAGTTGTTACTTTTAAGGAAATGAAAGAATTATCCGCAATGACAGCAGAACAAATCAAAGATAAATATGGCGAAGCAGCAGCACAGAATTTCCAAAAAACTAAAATGCAATCCCCACAATATCAACAAATTAAAAAAGCAATGAAGTCATTGCTTGATAAGTTTTATCAGGAATATAATTTAGATCCAAGCAAGGATAAAATTGAATTTGAGATTGCTTATCCCTTTGCTGATCAAGATGAAGTAAAATGTAGTGCGACAAAATATATTGTTGAAAATGTAATTAATGAATTAGATCCAAGAATAAATGCAAAATTCTTGAAACCAACAACAAGAAATGAAATGCTTACTTCTATAAATCAAAGAAGAGGAGCATTCAATGCAAATCTTTGATCATATGATTATGAGGGTATTGGATCTTATTTTGCTGCTTTCACTTCTGCAGGAGGGGGGACAAACATTGTTAATGCTTATGGTATTTTTGCAAAAGATCCAGATAATGATCCAGATGAATTATTTCAAAATCAAGTTGTTGAAGGCATTACTATAATTCGTCCTTCTCGTGGAAAAGTTAGATCAGTACAACAACAATTCCCTCAATTTACAGAATTAGCTAAATATGTTAGAGAACATTTTGATAGTGATTTAGCAGACGGGGCTCAATCATATGATGAGATGTTAAAAGTTGAAAATTGAGATTTAATTAACAATTATCAAAATAACAACATCATTCAATACTTTACACAAAAATTAGATGGTGATCAATGAGTTGCCGATTTAGATAGAAATCCAAACCAACTAAATCCAATTGCTGAATTACCAGTCATCTATAAAAAATTTGAATCAGATGCATCATGACAACAAAGTTCGTCTTATGAAGAGCAAGGAAAAGGTTGAGTAGGTTTAATTAAAGAATTTGATTCAATAAAAGGTGTATCAATTGATACTGAATCATCAGTAGACAGAATTGAAAGTGTTAACTATACATTATATCTTTCAGAATATATAGTTCCATTATCGAAATATGGACTTCAATATTTTGAAGACATTAAATATGAGGTAGAAGCATAATGACAAGATATATTTTAAAGAGGATAGTATTAGCAATAATAAGTTTGTTCATCTTGATGACTATTGTTTATTTATTAACAGCAACATTTGCAGATACACCTTTTACTGGGGATCCAAATGATTATGAAGGTTGAAAAGAAGCAAATGGATTTAATAAACCAGTTATTGTTAGATATGGAATTTACTTAAAGGATTTCTTCACAGGTAATTTTGGCCAGATATATTCAAACAATAATGGATTTACATATATTCCTGATTTGTTTTTTAAACCCTTAGTTTGAACATTATTAATAACAGTTCCAGCATTTATAATTTCTGCTATTTTCGGAATATTTTTAGGAATTGTTGCAGGATATAATAGAGGAAAATGAATTGATAATTTAATCAATTTATTTGTTGTTATTTTTATTGGATTACCATCATTTGTTATAGCTCCTATTATTTTGTTAATTGCCAATGCATCGCACGGAAAAATACTAAGTGAATTTCAATATCCAGATGTTCAAGGTTGAGGAACCACAATTAAATCTATTATGTTGCCAATAATTACTGTAACATTAGGGTCATTAGCTGGATACACCATTCTAGTGCGAAATCAAATGGTAACAATTTTAACTTCAAATCACATTTTAATTGCGAAATCAAAAGGTTTAACTCAATGAGAAATTTTTTGAAAACATATTGTAAGAAATATTTCAATTCCAATTATTTCCTATATGGTGCCTTCATTTATTATTCTTTTATCAGGAAATATTATTATTGAGCAATTCTTTAAAGTTCCGGGAACTTCAAATGTTATTATGCAAGCCTTTCCAAATGGTGAAGTTAATGTTGTTATGTTTTCAATTTTCTTCTTTTCAGCTTTATCAATGGTTGGACAAATAATATTGGATATTTCGTATATTTTCATTGATCCAAAAATTAAATATTTTGAAAATTCAAAAATTTCTATTGTTAAATATATTTCAAATAGAATTAAAAGAAATCAATCAATTAAGAAAAATACAATTGTTTTACAGAAAGGAGGTAAATAGTGACTGATCAAAATAAAGATTTTGAAATTAAAGATCAAGAGCAAACAAAAACATCAACACTAAATGTTGAATTAAATGATGCTTTGTTTAAGTTTATTGATGCAGATGATTTAGGAAAGTCAGCAACAACAATTGCTGGAAAACCCCGTCTTTTAATTGTTGATATTATTAAAAGATTTTGTAAGAACTATATAGCTTTATTTTGTTTAATTATTATTTTAGGTATTTGCTTTGCCTGTGTAATAATTCCAGCAGTAAGTCCTTTTAGTGCAACACATCAGTTAAATAATATTGATCAGGTTTGGTTAAAAGAATTACCTCCTTCATATGATCCTGTTGTGACAGAAGCGCTATCATCAGATAAATATGAAGTTTTAATGCAGGTTTGTGACAAAAATCCTAGTTTAGATATTTTGAAATCAACGCCAATTTATGTAAACAATGACTGAATGGTCACTTATGATAAGTACGCATTTTTAAAAGCATATTCAGGAATGGATGTAAATTCCTTATTAGGAACCAACTCATTAGGGGTTGATATTTGAACAAGAACTTGAACTGCAGCGAGAGACAGTATTACATTAGCATTCTTAGTTGCAACAACAGATTCAATAATCGGAATTACAATAGGTTGTGTTTTAGGATTTTATGCAGGTAAATGAGTAGATACTATATTTTCAAGAGTTATAGATGTTATTATAAATATTCCAACATTAGTTTGATTCTTGATGTTAATGACAATTGTTGGGAAATCAAACATTAATCAATATACTTTATACTTAATTCTTGTTTCAATAGGTTGAGTATATATGGTTAATGACACAAGATTGTGAATGATTACTGTTAAAGATCAAGAATTCATTTTAGCAGCAAAAGCAGTTGGTTGTTCAACATCAAGACAAATTTTTGTTCATGGATTGCCAATGATTTTAGGAAAACTTGCAACTAACTATGTTAGAAGAATTGTTATTGTAATATTATCGATTTCATCACTTGTATTTTTAGGATTTTTAGATTCAACTGATAATCCAAATTTGGGAACTTTATTAAAAGAAGCAATTCCATTATTAGATATTAATATATGAGGATTGTTATTACCATCAATTATATTGTTATTCTTTTCACTATCAGCTCAATTTGTGGCTAATGGATTGCATGATGCATTAGATCCAAAAGTAGGAAGGGGCAAATAATGGAACAAAACAAAGATTTACTTCTTGATGTTAAAAACTTACAAATTAGTTTTAAGACTGGTAAGAAAAGAGTTATTAAAATTGTAAGAGGTGTTGATTTAAAAATCAAAAGAAGACAAATTGTTGGTCTTGTTGGAGAATCTGGTTCTGGTAAATCAGTAACATCAAAATCACTTCTTAATATTAATGAATTTGACATTACTGAGGCAGAAAAAATGATGTTATATTCAAAAAATAAGGAAACTGGTGATGTTGAAGAAATTGATTTAACAAAATTAAAATCGGCAGATTGAATTCAAGTTAGAGGTAAAAAAATTGGTTATATTCCTCAAGATCCTTTGACATCATTGAATCCAACACGAACAATTAAAAAACAACTTTTAGATGTTTTAAAACATGATGATAGATTTTCATCAACAGAAGAAAAAGTAGAATATCTAATTAATTTATTAGAGAAATTTGGAATTAGAAATGCAAGAGAAAAAATTAATCATTATCCACACACATTCAGTGGGGGTATGAAACAAAGAGTTGTAATTGCAATGATTGTTGCAGCAAGACCTGATTTAATCATTGCAGATGAACCAACAACTGCTTTAGATCCAACAGTCCAAGCATCAGTATTAGCTTTATTTGAAGACATTAGAAATGAATACAATATTTCAATTATATTTATCTCACATAATATTTCTGTTATTGCTAAATTCTGTGATTACATTTATGTAATGTATGCAGGTAGAGTAGTTGAGCGTGGAACTAAAATTGATATATTTACAAATCCTAAACACCCTTATACTTGAGCCCTTATATCTTCAATTCCAGAAGACAAAAATGAAAAATTGTATAACATTCCAGGTACCCCCCCTGACATGGCGAACTTAGGTGTGGGAGACCCATTTGCTCCACGTAATCAGTATGCAATGGAAATTGATTTTAAAAAAGAACCGCCATTGATTGAAGTTAGTCCTACTCATTCAGCAGCAACATGACTATTAGATCCAAGGGCTCCAAAAGTAGAATTATCAGAACAATTACAAAAAAGAATAAATTTCTTTAGAAAGGTATTTAACATCGATGAATAAAGAAAATATTTTATTAAAAGTTAGAAATGTTAAAAAATATTTTAATACCCCAAGTGGTATAGTTAAAGCTATCGATGATGTATCTTTTGATGTTAAGCAAGGAGAAATAATAGGATTAATTGGAGAATCTGGTTCTGGAAAAACAACTGTAGGTCGTTGTTTAATTAGATTATATGAAGAGTATTCAGGATTTGTAGGTTTAGATGGAAAAGCTATTAGTGGTAACAAATTAACCAAAAAAATGAAAATGTTTTTAAATCAAAATATGCAAATGATTTTCCAAGATCCACACGCATCATTAAATGGACAGCAAAATATTTATACAATATTAAAAGAACCTTTAATGGTTAATAAAATAATGAAACAAGAATATGATGATTTCTTTAGTGATTGACAAGATGTAATTCAAAATTTTAAATATACTTTTTCTGAGGAGTTAAGAAAAATTGAATTAGACACCATTACTTATCATGCAACACAAGCAAAAAAATTGTTAGAAGAATGAAAAGGAACTTTTAGAAAAATTAAATTTTCTTATCAAGACATAGAAAATGATTTTAATCAATATTTTGGTTTTAAATTAACTTCTCAAGAAAGAGAAGGAAATGTGATTTCTAAAATATTTAAAAATAATTCAAAAGTTATGGATTTATATTTTAGATGCCAACAGGAATTTAGAAATGACTCCATTTTATTGATTGAGCAAGAATTGAAAAAGAAAAAAGAACATTATTTAAAAACTTTATCTGAATCTAAAATATCTGAATTTGAATCTAAAAAGAAAAGATTATTAAAAGAAAAAAGAACAGAATTAAAACAATTAGAAGAGGATAAAAAAAATTCTATTGCGACACAAAATAATATTATTCTTTCATATGTAAAAGAATTTAAAAATAGTTATGTTTCACATCTTGAACAAGCTAAAATGAAGAATAATTTTGAAGAATATAACGAAGCAATCAAATTAGCGTTAGTATCTAAAAAAATGTTGCACATTTTAAAAAGTATTAAAAAACAAATACTATTTTTAAGTTCTGAAGAAGTTGATGATTTAATAAATAGTTTTAAACAATATAGAGATGTTTTTATTGATTCAATTAATGAATCATTTAGATCTACAACAGTTCAAAATTATGAAAAAGAGTTAAGAGAATATATTGAAGTGACATGCAAATTTGACTTTAATGCATATTGTGCTAAATCTAAAAAAGTAGAAAATTTATTAAATAATAGAATTAGAGAATTAAAAATTGAAATTGAAAATATTAGTTCAGCAATAGCAGTTGGCAAAAATCAAAAACCTTCTAAAAATGAGCAAGATGTGCAAAAAGCTTATCAAGAATATTTAGAATTGCAAAATAAATATTCACAAGAGACAGCAGAATATGCAATAGGATATAAACAAAGAATGGATAATTATCGTGAAGAAATCATTAAACAACATGAAAAATTGAATTCTATTAGAGAACAATTAGAAGTTGTTGAAAATGATTTTCAAACTAAACATAAAGAATTTTTAGATGGTTTAGAACAACATCTAAAAAATAAAGGTGAAAGTAAAAAACAAATTAAAAATAATTTGAATATTTATGAGAATAAAGTTAAATTAAAAGTTGAAACATTAGAAGCTTTTAATTTTGAAGTAATAAATCTTAAAAAAGATTTAACAAAATTAAAACATGTTTTAGGTATTAATAAATCATCATTATCAAAAAGATATATTAAAAAAATATTATTAAATGAAAAAATATATAGAGCATTAGAAGAAGTTGGTCTATTAAGACAATTTGCTTGAAGATATCCTCATGAATTTTCTGGTGGACAAAGACAAAGAGTTGTTATAGCTCGTGCTCTAATTTCAAATCCTAAAATTATTATTGCCGATGAACCAATAGCATCTCTTGATGTATCAATTCAAGCACAAGTTGTAAATATTTTAAAAGAATTATGCGAAAGAAAAAATGTTTCTTTAATTTTTATTGCTCATGACTTGTCAATGGTTGAATATATTGCGGACAAGATTTTAATTATGCACTTAGGTAAAATTGTTGAATTTGGAAAAACAGAAGAAATTTATTCAAACCCTGTACATCCATATACAATCAATTTATTCAAATCTGTTCCTAAGATTTCAAATGCAAATGATAAATTTGAATCTTCAAATTTTGAATTGCATTATCTAGAAGAACAAGCAAATGAGGCTTATGTAGATTTTTTTGAATTAAATCCAAATCATATTATTTATTCAACTGTGGATCAATTTAAGAGATGAACTAAGTTAAATCCGCAAGCATCTGTTTATACAAAAAATCCAAATGAACTAAGTAAAGAATTAAATAGGAAGAATTAATTTTTAGTTCATTTTATTTTTTAATTCACGACTCATTGTAGGTGTAGATCTCATGTCTTTGATATCTTTTTTAACTTCTCTCATATCTTTTTCTAACACATCAAGACGAGATTCAATTTTATCTAATCTTGAATCTACTTTTTTATTAAATTCCTTTTGTTCTTGATTAAACTCTTTCTGTTCTTTAATAAAGTCAAAAACTATTTCTTCAAAATTTGATTTTTTCATATTATCCTTCTTTGTTCCTACAATTGTTAGTTTTGTTTTCTTATTAGAAAGTTCAACCTCATCAAATTCCTCAATTGATTCAAGTTGATCAATTTTATCTTTTGCTTGTTTCTTAGATATCTTAACCATATGTTTTTATTTTAGCAAAATTTAATTAGCTTTATTAATACTTTTTTAATATATCATTAGATTTATACCTAAAACAATTGAGAAAAAAGGAATAGCTATATATAACAAAGGCAATATAACATATTCAACGAATTGTAAAGAATTTAATGAAAATTTCAATCCAAATATGCAACGTAATTTTAATTTTTCTGGTTTGTAATCTTTAGTTGTCAAATAAAAAAATAATTCATCTTGAAAATGTCATGGTAAATCTTTTATTTCTACTTTTCCACATGTAATATATTTAGAAACTAAGTATCAGTTTCTTATTTTAAAATAGCTTTCTTTGAAATCTTTATCT
>CASFBV010000024.1 GCA_949293065.1 uncultured Mycoplasma sp. | reverse complement strand
TTGTAACTTGTTCATCTCTTTCAGGTTGAGTAATAAATCCATCTACAATAATTTGATAATCATCATCATAATTATTAGAATAAAAAATTAATCCATTAGATGGATTTATAACATTTAAATTCATTTTAATATTTCCTTCAATATCATCAAATTCAAAATCAGTTTTTAAATTTGATAAATCAACATTATTTAAAAAAGAATCAAAATTAATCGACATATTAATGTTATTTAATTTCAAATATGATGGTAGACAATTTTTAAAATCAATTTGATTCAATTGTTGTTTTGTTGTTTCATTAATTATTTTTAAAGCGCTTAAACCATTTGTTTTTCATTGTTGATAAATGTTGGCTAATTGTTGGCTTTGAGTCGAATCTAGAGTTCTAACATTTGAAATTTTTATTGTTGAAAGTTTTGAATTAGAAGGTAATAAAAATTTTTGATCTTTTGAATTTTTCAATTGCATTTTCATTGTTATTTCAATTGCATTTTCATTACTTATTTTTTTAACTTCAAAACTATAAATAAAACTGTCATCTAATTTTGGAAATGAAATAATTTTATTAATTTCATCGCTATTTAAATCTTCTTTTGTTTGATTAGTTGTTGGATTAAAATCAAAATTTTCAAAATATAAATTGTTTTGAACATCATTTTTAATAAGAGATTGTGAAAAGATTTCAAACTGCTTATCAATTAATTCTTGAGTTAAATTTTGATTATCATTACTTGATTTAGAACAAGAAATAACACTAGCAGGAATTACTGCTAATGTTAATAATGATGAAGTTATTAAAATATTTTTTTTATAGAACTTTTTTTTCAATTTAAAAACCCCTTATTAAATTTCATATTTTTCAGGATGTTCTTTTTTCATTTTTTCAACAAATTTTTCTTTTGGAAGTTTTCCATATTTTTTCATTAGATTTTGGCATTCTTCATATTCTTCAATTGCTCAATTTGCATCTTCAAATCCTGGAACTTTTGTAATTCCTGGATGTTTTCAATTTTTGTATGTAGAAAAGAATTTTTCAATCTCTTTTAATCATTTTTTAGGCAAATCATCTAATGAGTTGATTTCATTTAATCTATAGTCATCATTATGAACGGCAATTAATTTAGTATCTGTTTCACCATCATCTATCATTTTCATAGCTCCAATAATTCTTGCCTCCAACTCAACACCAGGAACAAATGTTTCGTCTGAATATATAAGAACATCTAACTCATCTCCATCTCAATCAAGTGCAGTTTCAATAAAACCATAATTCATTGGATATTTAAATCCATCTCTCAAAATACGATCTACTTTAATTTTTTTATCAGCACGGTCATATTCATATTTAATAGATGAGTTTTTAGGTATTTCAATAATAACTTTAATAACTTTTGACATAATGAAAATATTTTACCATTTATCATAGATGTATTTTAGTTTTTCACCTTCAAAATCTTTTATCCATTTTATGTAAAAAATGATAAAATAAGATAGCAATTTAAAAGTTGCAGAAAGTAGAAATTTTTCTCACCTGATTGCATTTGCTTTGGGTTTAGCTACAACTTATTTAATATTTTTGTAGTTTTATACTTTCTTTAAAAAATTATTTATAAAAATAAATCAAGGAGAATTTTATTCAAGCAAATTCAAATATTAAAAGAAAAAAACCTTCAAGTGAACACTTGATAAATGAAAATATTCCTCATCCTAAATTATTTGTAATAGGACCTGAGGGAGAACAAATTGGAGTTTTAACTAGAGTGCAAGCTCTTGAAAAGGCTTCAGAAATGGGGATGGATTTAGTTTTGATTTCAATTAATCCAAAGCCTATTGCTAAAATTCTAGATTATGGCAAATTCAAATATATGAGAAGTAAAAAACAAAAAGAAGAAAAAGCCAAACAATCTAGAACAGAAAATCATCAAATTAGGTTAACACCATTTATTGGTGATAATGATATAAAAGTTAAGGCAAAAAAAGCAAGAGAGTTTCTTTTAGATGGTGGATATGTAAAAGTTTCACTAAAATTTAAAGGAAGAGAAGCTCAAAGACCTGAATTAGGTCATGAAGCTTTAATGAAATTTTATAAAGAAGTTGAAGATGTTGCAATGATTGCAAAAGAACCGGTTTTAAATGGTAAATTCTTAGATATGTTTTTGCAACAAGATAAGAAAAAAGTTCAACAATATTTAAAAAATAATAATGGTCAAAAACAAGAATCATCTAAAGAAGTTGAAACACTTCAATCAGAAAATTAGGAGGAAATTATGCCAAAAATGAAAACTAAAAGTGCTTTAAGAAAAAGAATTAAAGTTACTGGTACAGGTAAAGTAAAAAGATCTCAAGCATTTAGATCACACCTAGCTCAAAATAAAACAACAAAACAAAAAAGACAATCAAGAAAATCTGAATTGATGCATAAATCAGATTTAAAAAGATTCAAGGGAATGTATTAATAGAGGTGTAATATGAGAGTAAAAGGCGGAATAATAACACGTAAAAGAAGAAAAAGATGATTAAAACTTGCTAAAGGTTATTGAGGTCACAAATCAATTGGATTTAAAGTTGCTAAACAACAAGTTGTAAAATCTTGAACATATGCTTTTAGAGATAGAAAACAAGTAAAAAGAAATTTTAGAAAATTATGAATTGCTAGAATTAATGCAGCCGTAAGACCTGAAGGAATTACATATTCAAGATTTATTAATGGTCTTAAAAAAGCAAATATTGAAATTAATAGAAAAATGCTTTCAGAATTAGCAATTCACAATAGTGATATTTTCAAAAAAATAGTTAATGAAGTTAAAAAACATATTTAGTTTTTAACTTCTTTTTTATTGAAGTAATAACATTATGAAAACAAATGAAAAATTAAATGTAGTTAATTTAACCATAAATAATGAAGACAATAAGGCAGATAATGATTTTTTATTATCAGATATTAATTTTTCATTAAATGAAGGTCAAACATTATCAATGTACTTCAATAAAAAAGAAGAACAAGAAAGTTTTTTGGATATATTTAATGGTAATAGAAAATTCTATGGTTTTTTTAATTTAAACAATTGCATTTGCAATTATCAAAATAAATTTTTGAATAAAAATGCAACTTTGTTTAAATCTAATATTTTCGAGCATTCAGATGAATCAAAAAGTATCTTTCAAATTATAGAACCAGTTATCCAAAAGAATCAATCTAAAAAAATTAGTAAAAAAATTTATTCTAATAATAAATTGGATAAGCATTTAAAAATATACAAAATTTTGAATTTTAAAAAAATAGATTATTCATATTTAAAATCTGTAAACATTATTCTTAACAAAGCAATTAATAATATTGATGAACTAATTACAAAATTTAAAAAATCAAATTTTCAACCAATTTATGATGAATTTGCCAAGATGCATTTTGATTACTTGCAAACAAGAGTAAAAATGTTGATTGATAAAAATATTGCAGCAATTGATCTTTATTTTGAAAATTATAAAGAGTATTTTTTCTTTAGAAATAATGAAGAATTGAACAATAAGATTAATGAAGCATTTAAGTTGTTTGAAAATTTAAAAAAAATTTATGGTCCTTCATCTATTAATTTTTTAACAAAAATAAAAAATGAAATTGAAAGATCTTATTTTGTTACACAAGATTACAAAGAAAAAAGATTTACAATTACTAAACATATAGATAATAGAAAAATTTTTAATAAATCTATTGTAGATTCATTTATTTTAAATTTACAAAATAAGAGACAAATTTATGAAAAAAGATTAAAAGTTATAGTTAAGGGGACTCAAAATTACCAAAAATTTGCAAAACGAAAAGATGTTTGTGATGAATTTATTAGAATTTTAAAAGCCGAAAAAAATAATTTTGAATATTTATCTCAAAAGGAATCATTAGATTTTTTTAATGATTTAAATATGCAGTATAAATTATTTTTAAATGATAAAGATTTTTCTAATGGCATAACTTCAGAAAATATATTGCAAGCGAATAAAAATAATTGGTTGAGATTGATTAAAAGCGAAATTCAATCAATATTAAAAAAATATATTGATGTTTCATCAGAAACAAAAGTTAATATTGAAACATTAGAATCTGAAATAAAGGATGAAAATAAATATGACGAATTTGCTTCTTTCAAAAAAAACAATAAAATAAAAAAATTAGAAATTAATTTAAAAGACATATTAGATGAAATAAATTGAGAAAAGAAAAGAATATTTTTAAATCTTAAAGAAAAATTGAATATCATCATACCTAAAATTTTTGAAGAAGCAAAAAAATATAGATTATTAAAAAAAGCATATAACAAAAAAGTAAGCACTTTTTTAGATAAGAAAAAACAAATTTCAGAAAAAAATAAAAAATATGATTTTAAAGAAGAGAAATCTTATACAAAAAAAATTT
>CASFBV010000023.1 GCA_949293065.1 uncultured Mycoplasma sp. | reverse complement strand
CCTTTCTAAATTTCATTTGTATAAATAAAATAATATTTTATATTATTTTGATGCTTTTGCCTTAATTAAAGCTAATTTATTATTTTTTTTAATTAACATTCAATTATTAGAAAGTAAAAAACATTTATTTTGATTTTCTTTTGATTCAATAAAAGAAATTAAATTATTTAGTATTTTTTGATTCAAATTAATATTTTTGGCTCTTTTATTGATAAAAATAGTCAAAATTTCTGCTTTTTGAGTAAAATTTAAAAACTTTTTAACATCAAATAATGATTTGATTCATTCTTTGTACTCTTTTTTTATATCTTCAATTAATTGCTCATTTACTTTATTGATACTTAAAAAATAATCTAATTTTGTCTGTTTTTGACTACTATTTCATGTTTTTAACTCATTTCTTATCTTATTTCTTTCATATTTATCATCAAAATTGGTGTAATCATCATGATATTTGATGTTATTTTTTTGGGCAAAATCATAAATTTCACTCTTTCAATATCTAAAAAGTAATGGTCTATTAATTTTCATTCCAAATAAATAATTAACCTTCTTAATTCCGTAAAAAAGTTTATTTGAATTCTTTTTTTCTTGCATTAAGCAAGTTTCTAAAAAATCGTCTTTATGATGAGCTATTAATAATTCAGAACAATTGTATTTTTTATAAATTTTTTTAAAAAAAGAATATCTTATATTTCTTGCTCAATTTTCAAAATTTTCTTTAATAATTTCATTTTTATTTAGAATTAATTTTTCTAATTTTAAATTATTTTTTTGGGCAAAATCTTCAACTATTTTTTGATCAATGTGCGTATCTTCTCTAATATTGTAATTAACATAAGCTAAAATAACATTCTTTTCTTTATATAAATTAGCAAGCACCATTGAATCTACACCACCACTTACTGCTAACAATTTCATTATTTAACCTTTTTATTATAGAAATTCATTACATAATTAATATCATTAAATATAAAACTTATAGCAGCTTCTGATGCTTCATCAATAACTTGATCCATAATTGTTTTTTCATCTGCATTAAATTTTCCTAAAACATAATCACTAATTGCTATTTTTCTGTTTTCAGGTCTTCCAATACCTATTTTCATTCTATAAAATTCAAATGAATCTAAACATTGAATAATATTTTTAATCCCATTATGCCCGTTTGCTGAATTTGAAACTTTAATTTTTGCTTGACCTAATTTAATATCCAAATCATCACAAATTACTAAAATTTCAGATAAATTTATTTTATAAAAATCTACAACGGCTTTAACTACAGAACCGCTTAAATTCATATAAGATAAGGGTTTGATTAAAATAACATCTTTATTTGAATAAAATTCAGCATTAAATTTTTTTTGTCGATTTTCTCCTAGTTCTAATTTTTCAACTATTTTATCTACAGCGGCAAAACCGACATTATGCCTTGTGTTATCATATTCATTTCCAGGATTTCCTAAGCCAACAATTAATTTCATAATTTAAAATTATAAATCATTTAATAGATTTAGAATATTACAATTACGTTTTGAATCTTTATTATTGTGAATACAATAATCGATAATTTCTAATGTTGATAAAATTGTGATTTTTGTTTTGGCTCTTGTGTATCCAGTATAAAAAAGTTTTTTAGAAATCATTGAAATATGTTCCTCAAGTAAAATCATTAATACATTAGAACACTCACTTCCTTGAAATTTATGAATCGAAGTTGCATATGCAAGTTTTGTGTTTTTATTAAATTCACTTTCAGAATATTCAACTATTTTAGTATCACTAAACTCTACAAATATTTTGTCTATTTTTTCATTTGATCTTGTAACTTCTTTAATATATCCTATTTCACCATTAAAGATATTTTTTTCAAGTATATTTTCCAGTTGAATTATCTTATCATTTATAAAAAACTTTTTATCATTAGAAACAAATAAAGGATCGTTTTTATCATTTATGTGCCCTTGAACTAATAAATTAATTTTATCTATTCCATAATCTCTCAAATACATTGGAATTAAAATCTGATGATCAGATAAATTTTTGTATTTATCAATATGTTCATCAACATTTTTTAATATTTCTTTATTTATTGATTCTATATGATTTATGTCTTTTAATAT
>CASFBV010000022.1 GCA_949293065.1 uncultured Mycoplasma sp. | reverse complement strand
CCATTAAAAGGTACTATGTTTTTTAAACCTAATTCTTATGGTATTTGGGAAAATATTCAAAAATATTTTAATGAGATAATTAGAAAAGAAGTTAATTCACAAAATGTTTATTTGCCACTATTAATTCCTAAATCATTGATTTCAAAAGAAAAAGATCATGTTGAAGGTTTTGCTCCTGAACTTGCAACCATTACAAAAGTTGGAGATAAAAAATTAAATGAAGATGTTTATATTAGACCAACATCTGAGGTTTTATTTGCTCAATTATTTAAGTCAGAAATTAATTCATATAACGATTTACCAAAAATTTACAATCAGTGAGCTAATGTAATTAGATGGGAAAAAACAACAAATCCTTTTTTAAGAACAAGTGAGTTTTTATGGCAAGAAGGTCATACATCTCATGCCTCAAAAGAAGAAGCGATGGAAATGGCAACAAAAATGTTAAATGTTTATAAAGACTTTTATAAAAATTATTTAGCATTAGATGTTATTGTTGGACAGAAAACAGAAAAAGAAAAATTTGCTGGTGCAGAAATTACTTTAACAATAGAAGCAATGATGAAAGATGGTAAATCATTGCAATCAGCAACTAGTCATTATTTAGGACAGAACTTTTCAAAAATGTTTGATGTAACTTTCAAAGATAAAGAAAATAAATTAGTCAATGTTTATCAAACATCATGAGGTTTATCTACAAGATCTATAGGGGCAATTATTATGGGTCATGGCGATAATAGAGGAATTGTTATGCCTCCAAGAATTGCACCTATTCAAATAGATTTAATTGAGGTATTGGCAAATAAAGAACCAAAAGTTTCAGAAATTGCCAATGAATTAAAATCAATTTTAGAAAAAGAAAATTTAAGAGTAAGAGTTGATCGCAGCGATAAAACAGTTGGATATAAAGCAGCTCAATCAGAAATTGAAGGAGTGCCAATAAGAATTGAAATTGGACCAAGAGATTTGGAAAATAATCAAGTAATGGTAATTAGAAGAGATACTATAGAAAAGAAATTAGTTGATATTAAAAATGTTTTAAAAGAAGTTAAACAAACTTTAGATGATATTCATGAAAATTTATATATCAATTCTAAAAATAGAATTAAAGAAAATATAGTATATTGTAATGATTATCAAGAATTTAAAAAATTAATAAAAGAACAAAAATTTGTTCTTGTGCCAATGATCAAAGATTCAACAGAATTAGAAAATAAAATCAAAGAAGAAACAACAGCTACTGCAAGATGCATTCCTAATGTACATTTATTTGATATTAAAGAAGATAAATGTATTATTACAGGAGAAAAAACAAATTATTTTATTTTGTTTGCAAAAGCTTATTAGTATAATTTAATTAAGGTGATAATGTGAAAAATCAAATATTTAATATAAATTCAAAAGATGAACTACAAGATGTTATCAATAAAATGAATGATAATGTTTTAATTATTGATTTTACTTCTCCTATTTGTCCTCCGTGTTTAATGCTAGAACCGGTTATGGAAGAATTAGTTGAAAAAAACTTGTGCTCTGTTGCAAGGATTAATACACTAGAAAATGATGAACTTGTTGAAGAATTTGGGATTAGAGCAACTCCAACAATAGTAATTGTAAAAAATAAAGAGATTAAAAAATCAGTTTTAGGATATCAACCAGTAGAAGCATGAATAGAGATGTTAAAACAAATATAACACCACTTATTGTGGAAACAAAAGATCATAGAATTTTTAGACCAGAAGCTATATTTATTGATTTAGATGGAACATTGTTTGACAAAGTTTCAAAAAACGCAAGTAAAAAAAATATTAGAGCAATTAAAGAAATTCAAAAATCAATCCCAGTTATTATTTCAACAGGAAGATCTTTTAGTATTAAAGTAAAACATTTTATGAAAAAATTGGGAGTTCAATACTGCATTTGCCAAAATGGAGCACTAGTATATGACAAAAATGAAAAACAATTATTTAATGTTACTTTAAATAAAGAGCAAATAGATGGTGTTATAAAAATTGTTAGAGAACATAATATAGGTTTCACAGTTAATTCTCAATTTTTAATTTATACAGATAATAAATTATGATGCTTGTTCAAATTGCTTTGAAGAAATAGATGGAAGTTAATTAAAAAATTTAGTTATAAAGATAATTATGTAAACAAAATAGTTGTTGCAGGTTATTTAAAAAAACAAAAGATTTGAAAATTAGCTGCGGAAATGGAAAGTAAAATAGCGGATGTTAGTGTCCAAACTTCTGGTAGTGATAAAATAGTTGAAATAACACATAAAGATGCAACTAAAGGACACGGAGCAATGTTTGTGTCTAAATTATTAAATGTAGACATTAAAAATACTATTCATATTGGTGATAGTGAAAACGATTCAACAACAGCAGATAAAGTAGGAGCTTTAATTGCAATGGGTGATGCCTCAATTAAATTACTAGATGTAGCAACACATGTTGGTCCAAATCACAAAAGAGGCGGAGTTTCAAAGATTTTATTAAATAATGATTTTGAATTAAAGAAATAAATTTGTTAATTAACTTGTTTTCTAATTATCTCATTAAAATATTTTTGAATATTTTCCCAAATACCATAAGAATTAGGTTTAAAAAACATAGTACCTTTTAATGG
>CASFBV010000021.1 GCA_949293065.1 uncultured Mycoplasma sp. | reverse complement strand
TTTTTACCTGATAAAGCAATTGATTTAGTTGATGAAGCAGCAGCTACATTGAAAACTATAATGAATTCAAAACCTGAAATATTAGAAAAATTAGAGCAAAAGAAAATAGCGCTTGAAATGGAAAAAATTGCTTTATCAAAAGATGATAAAGAAAATAAATCTGAAAAAAATAAATTGAGATTAAAAGAGATTGAAACTAAATTGAAATCATTAAATGATGAAATTAGTTCAATTTCAGAAAAATGAAATGCTGAGAAAAAATCTGTTGAAGAATTATCAAATAAAAAATTCCAATTAGAATTAATGAAACAAAGATTGATTCAATTTCAAAATGAATCAAATTATGAAAAAGCTTCTGAACTTTTATATAAATCAATTCCTGAATTAGAAAAAGAAATTAAAAAATTAGAGGAACAATCACATGATGAATCAAAAACACTAGTAAGAGATAGTGTTGGAGAAAATGAAATTGCTCAAATTGTTTCTAAATGAACAAAAATTCCTGTTTCAAAATTAGTTGAAACTGAAACACAAAAATTGTTGAATCTAGAAAAAGATTTAAATGCAAGAGTTGTAGGTCAAGAACAAGCAACAAAATTAGTTGCTGAAACAATTTTAAGATCAAAAGCAAATATTAATGATCCTAATCGTCCAATTGGTTCATTTATGTTTTTAGGACCTACAGGAGTTGGTAAAACAGAACTTGCTAAATCATTAGCATATTCATTATTTGATAGTGAAAAACAAATGATAAGAATTGATATGTCTGAATTTATGGAAGCACATTCAATTTCTAAATTAATCGGTTCTCCTCCAGGATATGTTGGTTATGGAGAAATGTCCCAACTTTCAGATAAAGTTAGACAAAACCCTTATAGTGTTGTATTATTTGATGAAATTGAAAAAGCTCACCCAGATGTTTTAAATGTTTTATTGCAAATACTTGATGAAGGTTCTTTAAAAGATTCAAAAGGTAAAGAAATCAATTTCAAAAATACAATCATTATCATGACTTCAAATGTTGGTTCTTCATTGATTTTAGAAAATCCTAAATCAACCGAAAAAGTTATGCAAGAGATGCAAAAAGTGTTTAGACCAGAATTTATCAACAGAATTGATGAAGTAATTATTTTCAATCCATTGAGTGAAAAAGTTGTTGAAAAAATTATAGAAAAAGAATTAAAAAACCTTTCACAAAGAGTTTATGAAAATCAAGAAATTAAAATTAGTTTTTCAAAAGAAATTAATAAATATGTATTAGAAAAAGGATATAACAAAATATTTGGAGCAAGACCAATTAAAAGATTGATTATTAATGATATTGAATCATTTATTGCTAAAAAAATAATTGCAAAAGAAATGTTAAAAGAACAATCATATGAAATTACTTGTGATAAATCAGGAAATATTAGATTGAAAGAAGATTTATTAAATTAAAATAGGGCATCAGCTCTATTTTTTATTAAAAATTTTTATTAATTTTTTCAATAAATAATTTTTCATTATTTACATTTAATAACTTTGCTTTTGATTGTTTTAAGTTAATTTCTAAAAAATTTCAATCAACTTTTTGTTCATTTCCATCTACTTTAATATTAAGTGATATAGATTTATCAAAAGCAATTTTAACATTGTCATTTTTGGAAATAATTAATGGTTGATTTAATGCTTTGTAATAGTGATACATAGGTTCTTCTAAAAAATCAATTATATATTGATTATTATTTCTTAAAATTATTGGATAACGATATGATCTTGCAATGCCAGTAGTTCCTAAATTATTTATTAGTAAAATTTTAGAACATTGAATTTTTTTAAATTTATTATTATTAACAAAAAAATCAACATTCATAAGTTTATTTGAATGAATAAAAATTTCATTAAAAATTTGTATTGATTCATTTATTTCAATGTAATTGAAATTTTTAAAATCCTCATCTCTAAATTGATTTGATAAATTTTCTAATGACGAAAGAAAACCGACTCTTCCTTCATTGATAAAAATTAAATTTACTTTTTTGTTATAAAAATTTTTCAATAATTTTAAAAAAGTATTATCTCCACCAAAGACAAAAAGATAGTCAAATTTATTTTGATCAAATACAAAATTTTTATTTATCTGTTTGATTTTTTCAATATATTCATCAATCTTCTTATTATCTTTTGCTATAACATTAAATTTTTCCATGTAAAAATTATAACTTATTAAAAGTTTAAATTATTTGACATAAGAAATTAGACATTTTATATTACCTTCAAGTGAAAATTTTTGATTATGAGCTATTAAAAAACTATCATATTTTTTAACCTCAAAATCATTTAGTTTCCCTTGCCCATCAATAATTACAATTTGAGTTCAATGAGCTTCATCGAATGAGTATTCTTTTCTACTTTTATTTTTAATTAGTTTTAAATTAAATAAGTTGTTAGAAACCAAATAATCTTTTCGGTCAGTTATTTCTTTTTGTTCTAATTCTATATCTGGAGTTTTAACTAGATTATAAACATCGTTTAGATGTAGCTCTCTTAATTTTCCATTATCTAATCTATCATAATCATAAACACGATATGTAATATCAGATGATTGCTGCAATTCATAAACCATAGTATCTGCTTTTATTGCATGAATTTTGGTTGATTCAACATAGATAAAATCATCTTTTTTAATAGGTTTATTTTTCAATAAATGTTTTCAGTCTTTATTAAAGACCATTTGTTTAAACTCATCTAATGTTTTAGCATTATGTCCTAAAACAATTTTATTACATCTTTTAGTATCAAGAACATATCAACATTCTGTTTTCCCATATGAATTAAATTTAGATGCATATTCATCATCGGGATGAATTTGAACTGATAAGTCCTGTTTAGCATCAATGATTTTGCTTAGTAATGGATATTCATATTTGAGATTATATCCATTAAAAAAATATGAATTTTCCTTATCATTGTAAAAATCTAATAAAGAAATTTCTTTTTCTAAATTTGTAACAATTGAAGATTTATTTTTATAAGCTGAAATAATTCATGCTTCTCCAATTGAATCTTGTTTTAGTTCGAATATGTTTTTTATTTTTCCTCCTGCTCATACTCGATATTCAAAGTGTGGTTTTAATTTTAAAATTAAATGTTTATTATTTTTAAACATAATTAAATTTTAACTTATATAAATTAAAATTGTGTATAATTAAATTGTAATTGTTATCAAAATATAACTTTTACACATTATATATTTTTTCAAAAATTATTAAATTAAAAACAAAAAATAAGGGAGATATTTAGTTTGTAAAATAGATCTCTCTTTGATCTATTTTACTTGCACAAATTAAAAACATAAATGAAGATTATTAGACCAGAATATGTGTTTTTTGATGTCAGACAAAGAACCAAAAACACTATATTAAAAGAAATTTCAAAAAAAGCAATTGAAAATAAACTAGCGACTAACCAAGAAGAATTGTATGAAGCTTTTTTAAAAAGAGAAGCAGAATCATCAACAGGATTTGAAAATGGATTTGCAATTCCGCATGCAAGATGCAAGTCAATCAAAGAACCAGCACTTTTCTTTGTCCATCTTAATGGTAAGGGTGTTGATTGAAATTCTATTGATGGAAAACCTACAAAATATCTTTTTGTTATTTTAGTCCCAGAAAGTAATGAAAACAATATTCACATGCAAATTTTATCTAACATATCAATTATGATGATGGATAAAAATGTGATGGATAAAATTATTACATCAGAAGACAAAAAATTTATTTCAAACACTATTAATGAAGCAATTGAAGAAAAAATAAATAATGAAAAAACAACATCAGTTTATTTATCAAGTGATAAAAAAACTATTTTAGCTTTAACAGCATGTCCAGTAGGAGTTGCTCATACGTATTTAGCTGCCGAAAAACTTGTTGAAGCAGGAGAAAAAATGGGTTACAACATTAAAGTTGAAACTCATGGATCACAGGGGGTGAAAAACAATTTCACACAAGATGAAATTGATAAAGCAGACATTATAATGGTTTGCGCTGATATTGGTATTCCATTAGATCGTTTTAAAAATAAAAGGATTTTCAAATCAGCAATAAAACCTGCAATTCATAATCCAGAAAGTTTAATTAAGGAGGCGTTAGAAAAGGCTAAAATTCAAAAAAATGATGATTCTTCAAAAGAAGAAACATCATCTGAATCTAATACCAAAGATTCAAAAGTTATGAAACACATTTTAACTGGTGTTTCATACATGGTTCCATTTGTTATATTAGGTGGAATTTGTATAGCGCTAGCTGTTGGTTTAGGGAAATTAATCTATGGTGATGATTATTCAGCAGTTAGTGGAGACTTCTTCTTCTATTTAGAAAAAATTGGTTCAGCAGCATTTACTTTAATGATTGGAGCGCTTGGAGCATACATTGCTTATTCAATTGCAGGAAGAGCTGCTATTGCACCGGCATTCATTGTTTCGGTTGTAGCAAATACACCAACTGCCCTCTTTCCAATTGGAGGAATAAATGTTGCAACAGCTATGGGATTCATTGGTTCAATTCTATTTGGATTAGCCATAGGATACACTGTTAAATGAATCAATACTTGAAATATTAATAAAACTATTTCTGCTATTATGCCAATCTTCGTGATTCCATTAGGAGTAGGATTATTCTATGGATTATTAGCAATCTTTGTAATTGGAGCTCCTATTGGATGAGTAATGGATAAATTTATTTGAGCATTACAAAAGGCATTCACAAATGGAGATATAGGAATTGGAGTAGGAATTGGAATTGGTATTTTGTTTGGGGCAATGGCTGGATTTGATATGGGAGGTCCAATAAACAAAGTTGCTTTTTTAACATGTACAGCTCTAATTTCATCAAAAGTTTATCAACCTATGGGATTACTTGCAGCAGCAATTCCTGTTGCTCCATTAGGAATGGGATTGTGTACAATGATTTTCAAAAATAAATTTAATCAAAATGAGAAAACATTAGGAATAAGTGCATTTATTATGGGGATGATTGGTATTTCTGAAGGAGCAATTCCATTTGCAATTTCAGATCCTAAAAAAGCAATCATCTGTAATGTTGTAGGTTCAGCAGTTGCAGGTGCTATTGCAGGAGGATTTGGTGTAACATGTACAGCAGCTCACGGAGGTCCAATTGTAGGTCTATTGCTTGCTGTTTCATCTGATCATGCAGGCGGTCTTGCTTGAGGAATTCCATTCTTCTTCCTAGCAATTGTTGCTGGAACATTAGTAACATGCTTTATGTATGGATTTATGAGAAAAGTGTCAAATTCATCAGATAAAAAAGATCAAAAAAAATCAAAAGCGTTATTTGTTAAAAAATCTAAATCACCTGAAGCACAACCACAAGTTAAATTAACATATAAACAAGCAAGAGAAGTAGTGGAGGTAAGATAATGGCTTTATTTAAAGATAAAAAACAAAGAAATAAATTCCTATTTATTTTAATTACTTCAATTGCTGTTATTACTTTAATAATTGGATCAGTGTTTTTAGGTGTTGGAGCAAAAGAATATATCGACCAAGTTAATATAGCAAAAGACAATTTACTAGCAAATAATCCAGCAATAGTAGATGCACCATTATTTGCATATGGAATCTTTCTAATGATTATGTCAGTAATAAGTTGAGTAGGTGTTGGATTATATGGTAATAGTATATTCAACAAGAA
>CASFBV010000020.1 GCA_949293065.1 uncultured Mycoplasma sp. | reverse complement strand
ATATTTTTTGGAAGTAATGCACCATTATTTCAATTTTCTATTGATAAGTGAGTACTGTCTGTAAAAAATTCTGATGTTGGTTTTAAAAAGTAATCATCATTATATGTTAATGAACCAGGTTGCATACTATCATCTCAAGTTGAGTCACATCATAATCATGAGCCATTAATACAAATTAAATTTCATGCATGTTTTCCTTGGCTTTCTGTTTGTCCAGGAACTGCACCTGTTTTAACCAACCCAATAATACTAATTGATTTTATTTGAAGAATATTTGCAAAATAATTGAATAGCATTGTGTATCCTTGACATAAAACCTTGCCATCTATATAACCACCAATTTTGCTAACATCATTGTTTAATTGACCATAACTAACATATGGTAATAATCATTCATAAATAAGATTAGCTTTTTCTTTATCTGACTTGCTTTTCAGAAAGTTAAATCACGACAGATTAATAGTGTTTTTTTTATTATTTATTAAGTTGTTTTTAATTTGAATGTTTTCATGAAAAAAATTAAAAGACTGCATTTCCCTAAAAATGTCTTTATTCATATTTGATGTTGAAAAGTCATAAATTGTATTTTCTTTATACATTTGTAGAACATTTTGTGTTTGGATGTAAATTTTATTGTCTTTAAATCTTGCTGGCAAAAGATTTGAAACAAAATTAAATATTGTTCCCAATTCTCATGTAAGTTCTTTTAAAAATTCTTGAGAGATTGAATCATAAATTTTATCTAATTCTATTACTAGATATGGTGATGATAAAGTTGATTGCCCTGAATAAGGATTTTTACCAGAAACCAATAATTTAGCTTTTTTAGAAAAAATTTTTTTCATAACTTCTTCAATGATTTCTTTTTCACTAGAATTAGATATTGAATATAAATACATATTATTGTGAATTCAATAATCTATATCTATATTAAATATTGAGTTGTTTATTTCAATAGTTAATTCATTTATGTCATCTAAATAAACAAATTGGTTTGTAATACCTACATTAAAGTTATTTGATGGATTGGATTTTGAAATTAATTGTTTTTGTAAATACTTTAAAGGTATCTTAAAAGATAAAAAATTTGTTATGCTAGTGTTGATGTATGGAATGATATTTGAATTTTCAAAAATAAAATTATGTATTTCAATATCACCAGCCTTTCTGGTTGCAGCAACTAAAGAAGTATTCAAATCTTGATTAAATGCAAAAGCCACTTTAATGTTTCCATTTATTTGTTTTTGATTATTTAATTTGATGTTAAACTCTTTAATTTCATATGACAAAATACCTGAATTTTGATTTTTAAAACTATTCATGTAAATATTTATAAAAGTATTTAAGTATAATTTAACATTATCTTCTGTAAGTGAATCATTAATATATTTTTGTGCATTTGAAATTGCTTGATCGAAAGATATTTGGTCATTACTCTGATCTTTGTTTGTATATTTATTTTTTCCACTAATTTCTAATCCAAATTTAAGATTTTTATTTTCAACATTATTATCATCTCCTAATGAAGGGTCATTATTGGTAGGTGGGATAGATGGAGTATTTTCTTTTGAAGAACATGAAATTGCTAAAAATGGAACAGCAAATAATGGTAATAAATTTAATATAAATAATGATGATTTGTGGATTTTTTTATGATACATAAATATCATTATATATAATATATATTGCAAAATATAGAAAATCTAAAGATAATAAAAACAAAATTGGTAAAATTTGAAAAATAAATTATTGGTTTTTTGTTTTAATAATCATCAAATATAATGCATATATATATATATATATATTGAAATATGTTTAAAATGTTATAATTAAATGTTTGAAAGAGGTTTATTATGAAAAGAGAAGTTAGAAAAAAAGCAATTAACATATCTATAGGAACAATAGTAACATTGGGAGCAATTTCTCCATTCGCTATTGTTGCTGGACAGAAAATTAGTAATATTGTTTTAAATGCTAATAATCAAGCAAAAGCAATTTTAACTTCTAATTTTCAATTAAATGAAGACAACATAATAAATGTTGGAGAACAATCTAATTTATCTTCAAATATTATGTTAGCAAATCCTAATGTTGCTAAAGCTGTTCCTAATGGATTTGTATATACAACTGAAGATGGTCATATCATTTGTGTTAATAAAGATGATCCTACTAAATTAGATTGAATTGCTTCAATTAGTGGAGTGGATACATATCAAAAAATTGTAGGTATTGAATATACACCATATAATGACTCTTTAGTTGTTTTATATACTAATGGAAATCAAACAGGTAATGTAGAAATTTCTGTTGCTCAATTTGATAATATTTCACAAACTATAGATGGTTCTGCTATAACTCCTACTTCATCTAAACAAGTTCTTTCATATACAACAGCTGGAACAAATGATGATTATTTTGCTGCTTCAACATGAGCAATGACACCAATTTATAAAGCTACAGCATCTGATGGAGATAATGGTTGTGTTACATCATACATTCTTTATTCAAGAGGTGTTGGTTTAAACTCTAATTTACCTAATATAGCTTGTTATAATGTTAAAGATAATTCTGTTAAAACTTTAAGATTACAAGATGGAATTAATGGTATTGAATATCCATCTTTGAAAACTGCATATTCATCAGCTGTCGCATTTATTATTAATTCTCGAATTTATTTGATGTTTGCAACTTGTAGATTAGCAGATACAAACTTGCATTTAGATGGAGATTTATATAAATTTAATGAAGATTTTACAGCAAGTACAAATCTTGAATTAGGTCATGCTAATGTTATTGATAATTTATCTGATTCATTCTTGACTGGAAGTATAAGAGATGCAGTAGATGTTATTTCTCAATCAATTTCTTCAGCAGGAGTTTCTACTGCTGGAGGTACAGATAATATAGTAGGATCTTTTGCTATTAATGTATTAGGAGATTCTATTCATAGTTTTTTTAGAGGGAAATTTTTCAAATTTAATTTATTTAATTTGAGCAAAAACCCTTCAGACTTTTCAAATACAAATGGTGATATATTTGAATCTAGATCTTACAATATGTTTTCATCTGATGCAAATGCTCAAATTTATTCAGGATATTTTGATACTTCATATATTGTTAAAAATTCATTATTAAATGATAGTCAATTAAGAATAAACCCATTTGTTGCAGTGGGACAAGCATCTAATATGGTGCTAGCCAATAATAGTGCATCAGGTAACACAAATAATAATAAAGGTAAATTCATTGTTGTTTGTAATTCTCCAACTGATTCAAATTGAAACCTAGAAAGTTTAACACCAACTACAAATAATTCAACAAGTCTTACTTCTGCTGCAAAAGTATTTTCATTAAGTGATGCTGATTACAATGGAGCAAATACATATTTTTACACAGATTGATCTCCTTCTTCAACTTCTGATGTTAAATATAATAGAACAGTAGATGGAACACCATTATTAGTATACAATGATTCTAATTTTGAATTTAATACTTATATAAATGAAAATTTATTTTATACAAAATCAGGT
>CASFBV010000019.1 GCA_949293065.1 uncultured Mycoplasma sp. | reverse complement strand
TTTGATTTATACATTAAATATCGAACAATTACAAAATCTTCAACATTAGTCAATAAAATATTAGATCAAATTACAAATTCACTTCATCTAATTAATAAGAAAATAAAAGATTTTTATTGATCTTGTTATTACAATTGAAATCGATCATTATTTAAATTAGATAAAAATAATTTATCTTTAAAAGAATGAATTGAAAGAGAAAAAAATCATTATATTTCTCAAAAAATAACATATAAAACTGAACCATATTCTCTTCCAGAAGAATACAAAGTTTCATCCAAAAAATTTGATAATTCTAAATGGGATGATATTAGTACATTTGATGTTACTTTATCAAAACATTCATTAAGTGAAGGTGAGAAAAAATTTTATGATGAATGAAAAAGCCAAGGAGAATTCTATAAAGATATTCATATTTTTAGAAATGGAGAAGTAACTAATAAAAATAATTATTACATCGAATATATTGATAAATCTGAAGGTAAAAAAAGACAATTTTTTCCAGATTTTATTTTGATAGATGAAAATAAAAAAGATTGTTTCATAATGGAAATAAAAGGTAGAAACGAAAAAAATATTGATCAAAATTCTGAAAATAAATTTGATGCAATTATTAATGCTCTAAAAAGAAATCAAATTAAAGAAAAATACAACTGTTCAAAAGTTTTCAAAGTTACTTACAATGACAAATCAGATGAAGTTGAATATGATGATGAAAAATCAAATTACACATATAAAGAAATTAAAAAATTATTAGGTGTTTAATATTTAAATATTAAAAACCAAAAATCGCTTTCCTAAATAACATATAAATTAGAGATAGAAAAAGCATCTAGTCCTATAAAGAAAAGATGCTTTTTATAAACTATTATGACATTACTGCAAAATTATCCATTTAATCTATTATATTCATTAACAAATTCTCTAAATAAACTAACAATATGTTTATAAATTAGATTTTCTTCTTGCTCATCAAATAAAACATCTATTTTCTCATTTGATGGGGTTTTTGAAGCAAGTTTAACTAAAAACTTATTAATACCTTCAGTATTTCAGTTTTCAGATTTTTCATTAATATCTAATTCTTCATTAGCAAATTTAACTATTATATTTTTATCATCTATTTTTTTAATTTCTAATATCATTATTTTTCTCCTTTGTTTCCTATTATTTTGTTATATCTTTGAGCAAGGTATTCTCTTCCGCCTTCTAAATAGTATGCTGATGTTTCATTAATCAAATCTTCAATGTTTGCAATTTTATATGGTTGTTCTTTATTATTCAAATCTGCAATGATCACTCTTTGAGGATTTGATAGAATCCCGATGTTTGCATTATGTGTAACAATTATTACCTGTAGTTCTTTTTTCTTGTCAATCATTGGTAAAATTTCACTTGCTATTGTATTATTATCCAAATTATCTTCAGGTTGATCTAAATATAAATTTTGACTTATAGATTTATTGAACTTGTATTTTAATCCATATATAGATCTTTGGCCTAATGATAAAGAATCATAATCTTTTTTTTCATTACCAAAATCAACCAAAACTTTAACTTGATCTACAATCTCTCGTGCAATACAATTTTTAATTTTATCTTCTTTAAATTCTTTAATTCCTTTTTCAGTTAAAGACTTTAGTCACTTTGTAACATCTTCTCTTGAACTACCAGGGGAATGGAAAACAATTTTTAAAATTTCAATTTTAGATTCATCATTAATTAAAAGATTTTCTGGAATTTTATAAATCAAAGTATCTAATTGATTAAAATCATTTTCAATATTCAAAACAATTGGTTTTGAATTTAGTTGTTCAAAATTGCTAATTACCTTGTATAAATCGGAAGCTAAATTTTTAAAATGATTTTTGGCTTGTATTTCATAACTCTTTAAACCACTTGATGCATAATCTTCATTTTTTATTTTATCCATCTCTTTGCGATAAGAACTTGAAAATGATTTTGTCATCAAATCAATTTTTTTCAAAATGTTTTTTCTTTGTTCTAATAGGTTTAAAATTTCTTGATTAGAAATAATTGCTTTTTCAACTCTTTCATCCAACTTATTATTAAACTCTTCATCAATTAAAATTTGATTTTTATCAAAAAAATTAAATTGCTTTAATTTTAAATTCATTTCTTCTATTGATGTTTCTAAATTTGTAAATTCTTTTATTTCATCTTTAATTAAATTAGAAATACCTACTTGTTTATAATCAACTTTTGTAATTAAAGATAATTTGTCTTCATTAATTAAATCATTTATTTTAAATGTGTTTGTTCAATTGATATTAACAACATCATTTTTGAAATAATCATTTACATTATTCATAGATTGGTATAAATCTTTAATTTCTTTTACAAATTGATTTACATTTTCTGAATTATTTACTTGTTTTTTTGCATATTCAAATTTATTTTTTTCAATTTCATTAATGCTTGTTAAATCTTTCTTAATTTGATCATCTTGATAAATTACATCATTGCGATTTTTATAATCTTCTTCTTTTTCTTTTTTGGATTTTTTAGAAAGTTGAGAAGCTAGAATCTCTTCATTACTGAATTTAACCGCTTTTTCAAATTTTAAATTATAAGCCTCTAATGCTTTAATAACCGAATCTGAAATATAGTTGTTTTTTAAACCTGCAATTAAATCAAATAGTGTTGATTTTCCTCCACCTTTTGGACCTATAATTACATTTACGTTTTTATCTAATGTTAAAATAAATGGTTTAGCTGAAAAATCATTTGTCTTTTTGAATCACAATTCCTTAATCATTTATTCTCCTTTCAAAATATTTTTTATTTTCATTTAATTTATCTTTTAATTCTTTAAATGAAATTTCCTTCATATCAATCAACGTTATTAAGCGATTTAATTGAGGATATTCATTTCATTTATGAGTGTCTGAAAATGCAACTACAGATGTTGCTATGTTTTTTTTAGAAACAGATAAATAATTTTTATCATTTTCATTTGAAATTTCTATTGCATCAAATTTAATTTTTTCTAAATCTTCATACTTAAAATGATCGCTTTTCCCTACATGAGGTATTTTAATAGTATTAAATTCATTAAATATTTCATTGCATTTTTTTAAACTTATTCCTCTTTTAGGAATTTGCTTGTTTGCAATATCTTTAATTTTTAATAATTGTTCTTGAGACAAATTATCTTCAAAAACAAAAATAATATTTGCAATCTTTCCATCACTTCTAACAACATTAACTTCAATAGCAGGTAAAAGCAAAATATTTGCTGTTTTTGCTAATTCAAAAGCTTCGTTATAAAAATCAACATCTAAAACATTATGATCAGAAAATGATGCGATTTTTACATTGTTATTTAGAAGTTTTTCAATAGCATCATAAAGTGATTCTCATTTTATTCCATCACCATTTGACCTTGAAACAAAAGAATGCAAATGAAGGTCTATTCTAATCATTTGATTCTCCTTTAAAATTAGTTGTTCTCAACTACCGAGTATTTGTCATTCTAACAATTCTAAATTTATTTGAATAAACTTTCAATGTATCGAAACTATTCAAATACATTTTCATTTTATCATTTAAAATTTATTTATGAATAAATTGCTTTCACAAATTTTAAAACCTAAAAATATTGAAGATATTGTTGGACAATCTCATTTATTAGGAGAAAATTGTTTAATTAGAAAAATGATTGATACCAAACAAGTTTTTTCAATCATTTTTTTTGGGTTACCAGGAATAGGAAAAACATCAATGGCTAATGCTATTTGTAATCAATTAAATTTGAGATTCGCAACTTTCAATCCCACAAAAGATAAGAAAAATGATCTAGATAAACTATTAAAAGATAATGTTAATGATAATGAAAGTTTTGTAATTATTATTGATGAAATTCATAGAATGAATAAAGATAAACAAGATATTTTGCTTTCTTATCTTGAAAAAGGCAATTTAATAATTTTTGGAACTACAACTGAAAATCCTTTTTTTACTGTCAATCCAGCTATTAGAAGTAGGTGCCAAATTTTAGAATTAAAACCTATAAATGAAAAAGAAATGTTTGAAAGTTTAGAAAAAATAATCAAAGATAATGGTTTTAAACTAAATGAAGGGAAAATAAAAATGATCGTAAATTATTCATTAGGTGATTTAAGATCTGCGCTAAATATTTTAGATGTTATAACAAAAATTTATAAAGATGAAGAACCAAGTGATGAAATATTTAAAAAATTAATTCCTACTTCAAAAGTTATTGGTTCTTCATATGGCAATGAATTTTATGATTTACAATCAGCTTTTCATAAATCACTTCGCGGAAGTGATGTTGATGCATCAATTTATTATTTAGCGAGATTAATCAAAATTGGAGATTTACAATCAATCACGAGAAGAATGATTGCAATGGCATATGAAGATGTAGGTCTTGCAAATCCTAATTTATTATCAAGAGTTATTCTTGCAACAAATTCTGCTGAAAGATTAGGTTTCCCAGAGGCTAATCAAATTCTTGCTGATACAGTTATTGAGTTGTGTTTATCTCCTAAATCAAATTCAGGAATTAATGCAATAACAAAAGCTCTTTATGATATTGATCATAATGGAACAGGCAATTTTGATATTCCAAAACATTTAAAAGATACTCACTATAAATCTGCTACAAAATTAGGTTATGGAAACTATAAATATCCACATAATTATAAAAATGCATGAGTTAAGCAAGAATACTTACCAAAAGAATTAAAGAATGTAAAATATTACGTACCTAACAAAAATGATATTGAAACAAAAATGAATCTTAGTTTAGAAGAAAGGAAAAAATAATGTCAAATAAAATAGTAAAAAAATTTGCAAAAGAATTTATTAAAGAAATAAAAAATCATGATTATATTATTATTTTTCATCATATAAGACCTGATGGTGATTGCCTAGGTTCACAACAAGGTTTAAAAAAATGATTAGAATTTAAATTTCCTAATAAAAAAATTTATGCATTAGGATCTAATGAAGGACTATTTAATTTTTTAAATTGAGAATTTAATGATGTTCCTTCTGATGATATTTTAAAAAAATCAGTTGGAATTATTGTAGATGCAAATTATTCGAATCGAATTATTTGCAACCAAATAATTTTGGAAAATAAACTCAATTCAATAATTAGAATCGATCATCATCCAGAAGAAGATGATGTTAATTATAAATTAAGATTTGTTGATAGTTCTTATTGTTCTTCTGCTGAACAAATTTGCGACATCATTAGAAATATAGATTCAAAACCTTTAAAACCTGAAATAGCACAATTTTTGTATTTAGGAATTTATACAGATAGCGGAAGATTTTTTTATGACTACACTTCAAGCAGAACACACGAAATTACTTCTTGATTATTTGAATCTAAATTTGATTTTTTTAATCTTCATAAAAATCTATCAAAAAGAACATTAGATGAAATTAAATTCAATCAGCATGTCTTAGCAAATTTCAAAACACACAAAAATGTAATTTATTATTTTGTTAAAAATAAAGATATTGAAAAATTACATATTCCAGATGCAACATCAAATCGAGTTGACTTTTTAGCAAACATTGAAGGTTATGATATCTGAATTTTCTTTATTGAAAATAAAGATGGATCTATTAGAGTTAGATTAAGATCAAGTGATAAAGATATTTCTGTTTTAGCTCGTCAATATAATGGTGGTGGTCATAAAAAAGCATCTGGTGCTATTATTTATGATGAAAAACAAATTGATGAAATTGTTAAAAAGGCAGCGAAATTATAATCAATATTGAAAATTCATCAATTTATAAATTTTAGGATTTGTTAAATCATTTTTATTTCATTCTTCGCTAATTTTTGGTTTTTCTATATGAATTAAAATCCCTATGTAAATTATTGAACAAAGTGAAACAATTGCTTCTATTGGCAACGCACAAGAAATACCAAGTTTAATGTATTGAAAAATATTAATTGCTATATCAACCAATAAATAATAATTTTCCATAACAGGTTTTAATCAAAAAAATAAAAAAGTTAAAATGTATGAAAATGAAACAATAGGGCTAAATATCATTGAAGTAATAATTGAAGTAAAATTTATTTCATCATTTAAAACAATGTTGATTATTGATGAAAAAATTCATCCAATTAAAATAACTTTTAACTTAATATACTTTTTATTTAATGATGAAGTAATTAACAAAATTGCAAATGTTAATACATAAGTAAAAATAAATGATGTCGAAAAAATAATAAAAGGATTAACCAATATAAAAATTAACATTGTTATTGAAAGAAGATTTAATTTACTAAATTTATTATTAAAAAAATGTTTATTTAACAAACATAAGATAGAAAACATTAAAGCTCTTGTCGCAGCAATTGGGAAATTCATTAAAACAATATAAAAAATTAATATCAATGAAGGAATTAAATAAATGTACTTATTTTTTAATTTGAATCTTTTTAAAATTGATTCGATAAACATCAATATTATATTGATATGAAATCCAGATATTGTAAATAAATGCAATATTGAAATATTTTTAATTTTATCAATCACAACTTTATTCTTAGAATATCTATATCCTAGCAACATCATTGGTGCATATCTTGAATAATATGAAGGACCACGAATCAAATAATCTTGAAATGCTCTTCTTGGAGTTTCGTTAGTTCCAATAAATTTAATTGTGCTATTATTTGCAACATAAGAGATTCCCTCTGATTTTAAATATCTATTAAATGAAGAATCAGAATTAATTTTTTCGACATCACTTGATTTTAGATATACCAAATCATCAATTGAGAGATTCTCATAAGTTTTTACAAAGATTATTTTTTGAGATGAATTAACAGCAATGCCATTTGATAATTTTTTAACAACTTGCACATTTTCATTAATTGTAAAATGATTGGGTCTAAAATGTTCAATACTAATCGTTATAGCAAAAAAACAACCTAAAACAGGTATTAGTATTAAAAATATTTTTCAACTAATTAGAAATATAAAAATAGAATTCAAGGTTACAAGAAAATATCAAATTATGTTCTTGTTTTCTATAATTAAAAAAATAAAAATTATTTCAAGAGCAATTAAAGTTAAAATTAAGAAAGATCAATTAAGTCTTTTAATTGACTTAATGTTGTTTGCCCAATACCTTTTAAAGCTAAAATTTCTTCTCATGTTGTATGTTCGTTTTGTCTTCTATGATTTAAAATAATCTGAGCGACTGATTTTTTAACCCCCAAATCAGTTAATTGCTCTATTGAATTTAAATCTTTTCATTTTATTTTTTTAACACTTCCAACTTTGTATGGGACAACTACTTGATAATCTTCTCTTATTATTTTTTCTAAATCCAATGAAGAAATATCAGCATTTGTTAATAAACTTGCTTCAAATAATATTTCTCTTAATGTCTTGGGTTTATCAAAATGATAATCACCAGGTTTTTTTACAGCGCCATCAACCGTTACAACATATTTGTTAGTATTTACTTTATTTACGATTTTTGGTTTTGTAAAGTAATAAGTTAATAACCCAATGGATGTTATTCCTATTGCTGTCAAAGAAATTATCAAAATTATTTTAGATTTTTTAGTCACTTTTACCTCCATAAAGGAGATAAAAAACACTTATTGTTTAGTCAATATAATTATACCACAAGATTCCATGTAACTTCAATTTCCATCCAATTAAAAGTCTTTAAAAATAGAGAATTTTGAAAGACAAGTAATTCTAGAAAAAATAAATAT
>CASFBV010000018.1 GCA_949293065.1 uncultured Mycoplasma sp. | reverse complement strand
GTTATTATTAATGTATTGAAATCCCAACCTAATTATGGTTTTGAAAATCAAATATGAAATTCTTTAGGCATCAAGGGCGGAGCTAGCGACGATAATTCATTATGATTGTATGACGAAGCTAAAGGAGTAAATAGAAATGCCGAATTCTTTTTACTAAATTCTAATAATATATTTATGTTTGATAATTTAGTAGATTTTGAAGTATTAAATAAAAATAAATTTTGAATTGATAATTTTGGAGATTATCAAAATGGAGAAAATATAATTTATTTTGCAATTAAAAAAGGAATTAATTCTGTAGATATTGATGCAAGCACACCTTCTACATATGAGCAAATAGGGAAAAGCCAATGAAAATATACAGATTTATTAGTTTATAAATTAAAAATTAATGTGATTTAGGAGGATTATTATGAATAAAAAGAAAAAATTGCTATGTATTTTGTTACCAATTTCATTGTTATTAGTTGGGGCAGCAATTGCTACACCTATTTTAGTATTAAATTCTAAAAATCAAAAAATAAATAAACTAGATAATTACAAATCTTGATTAAAAATTCAAAATAATAATGTTTTATACATTAAAAATTTCGACAAATTCTCAGATTCGAATTTAGAAAACATAAAATGTTATAATGATAAAAACCAGTTAATTAATATCAATAAAGAAGATTCTAAAATTATTGATAATACCGGATATTTGGTATTAAATTCTGAGAGTTCATCAAGTTCATATGAACTTGTTAATTCATCAAATAATAAACGATTTAAATTCAATCAAACTTGTATAAAAACTTTTAATCAATACAATTTGATAGATGATCAAAAATGATTTTATGATTTTTTAGAAGATGCTTCAAATAATAATATTCCAACTATTGGATTTATTAGAAATGCAAGTTTAGTAGTTCAACAAGCATTTTATATTGCCTTAACTAATTATTTTTTAAATTCAAATAATCAATCAAATTTAGATTCAACTTATTGATTTGCATCAAATGACATTTGAAATCAAAATAGAATAAATTTTAATTCATTAATAGAAAACAACATTTGAAATGGAGAAAGTGAATTTAACCCCGATTTTTCTCCACAATCTTTTAATTTATTCAATTCAAATATGCATATTGATAATATGATAGATGACTCTGATAAAGTTATAGATGTCTTAACATCCATTTTAAATAAACTTAATGTTGAAAAATTTGATTTAGTAATAGATGATATCTGATTTGTAAAATTTATTGAAAAAGCAAATCAAAAGTTTAAAAATTTTATTTTTAGACATGTTAATCGAATCTTAGTAATGAGTGATGGTGCAAACCACACAAATTCTACTGTCCCTTTTTTAGTCGACCGTTTAACAAACATGAATATGATGTCAAAAGATGACACAATTACTATGCTTAATAATTTTTTAAATAATGAAAAAGCAAATATTAGTAATAATGATATATTTAATTTATTGTTATTAAAAAAATATGAAATTATAAAATCAAATTCTAATTATGATTTTATTCATTTTATAAATTATGATGCTAATATATTTAATTCTATTGACATAAATGATAATTTAAGATGAAATGAATCAGCATTTTCTACTAATTTTGTTGATTATTCTAAATTAATAAAAAATGAAGAACAGAAAAACAGATTTTTAAATGTATATTCTAATTTGTTTTTTGATTATGATTTATCATATAATAAAGTGTTTATTAATGGCAGTGATCAATATGATCCAAATAAGAAAAATGCAATTTTTATTGGTAGTTCTTTATTTAAACCACTTGATGGTCAAGTTACAGCTAATAATTATTCTAGATTAACCTCTATGCCTAATGTATTGAAAGAGGTGCAAAGTACATTACAAACATTTTTAGATAAATATCCTCCAAGTGAATATAATATTATTTTCAAATTGCATCCTGTATTTTCAAATGCTGATGATCCACAAAATTTAGGAGCAATAAATTATGTTAAATTAATTACCAATAACCAAATTACAAACCCAATAATTGTTAGTTCATCTATTCCTCTTGAATCTTGAATTTCTATTGATTATTATAATTATTCAACTAATAATTTAACTTCACCATCAATCATATTCAGATCTGATAGTCCTCAAACTTGAACCACTTTTTTTGGACTGCAAGCTACCACAACAACCATCCAAACAACTAGATTATTCTATCAATCTACATTTAATCTTGATAAAGAAATTGTTGCAAACCAAATTCCTTTATCTAATTTCCCTGTTCCTAAATATTTCCCAGTAGTTAAAAGGCTTAGTGTTGATAATTTTATTTTAGAAGATTTTACAGACGACAATTTAAAACAAATATTAAAGATATATGAGCCATTTTGCCCTTCAGTTCGTTTTAATGCTCCTGGGTTAAGTCTTTATGATTCAATAGTGCTTAACTTTGAAAATAATTAGGATGTTGCTTTATTAATATTTTGGTTATAATGTGAGATTAGTTTATGAAATTAAAAAGAACTTTTTTATTATCTTCATTAGCAGGATTAGTAACATTGCCCTCAATATCAGTTAGTTGTAGTTCAGATAAAAATTTAAGCATAAATGAGAATTTAAAAGAACAATATTTAAATTGATATGAAAGTTTGACTAATAATGATTGAGATCATAATAGTGATGGATCAATTAGTGATTATTTTGTAACTTCAGAACAACAAGCTTTAGCTTTATATTCATGATGTTCAGGAACTTTTTGAAATGCACCATTGCATTTAAGACAAAAACCAGAAGATAGATTAATAACAATAAAAGAGTTAGATCCAGACAGACCACATATGGTGAATGGGGGGGGTGGATATATATATATCTTCTGCACTACAAAAAGCAACCGCTCCTGAGGATTTAGTTGTTTATCATGGGGTTGAATTCATGGAAGTTGAATTTTATAATCAATTAAAAGATTATATTGTTGGAAATGATAAAGATGGATATGATTATTCAAATTGTGTTAATAGAACTATAACTAGCTACGGCTTTATCTCGACTTCTTTAAGAAAAGAATATGCTGATTGTTTTTTTGATTGAAAGCCAAGACCTGAAGTATGACCACATGATGGGATTGTTCCAAATCCATTAAAAGAACCTGTTTTATTTAAAATTCATATCCCTAAAGGTTATATTGGAGCAGCATTTTTGTCTAACTTTGGGTTTGCAGGATTTCCTACAACAAGTACTGAAGAACAAGTATTAATTGATAGAAATTGTAAATTTTTAATTACAAAAATAGATCAAAATGTTAAAAATAGTAAAGGTGATTTAATTAATGTTTTTGAAGTAAATTTATTGATTTAATTAATTCTTGAACTATTTTTACTTAATTAATGTTTAATCAACACTTCTTTCAACTATATTTTTGAAATTTATAATATGTTATTTGATAATTTTGTTTTTAATGTCTTTTTTTCGTTAAACTTATTTTTTATTAATTTTTGTACAAAAAACATCATTATTTTAATGTTTTTCACATTTATAATATTTGCCCATTTGACATATTATATGTTATTTATTATTGAATTCATCGACCAATTCTTTTGCTTTTGCAAGTTCCACTGAGAAGAATGATGTAACACCACGTTTTTGCATTGTTGCTCCAAATAAATGATCAACCCTTGACATTGTTCCATGACGGTGTGTAATAACAATGAATTGTGTGTCTTTTTTAAGTTTTTGCAGGAATTCAGCAAATCTTACAACATTAGCTTCATCAAGAGCCGCTTCAACCTCATCTAAAATACATAATGGGAGAGGTTTTGCCTTAATAATTGCAAATAACAATGAAATTGCAATTAATGCTTTTTCTCCTCCTGAGAATAATTTCAAGTTTTGAACTGATTTACCTGGAGGTTGAGCTTTGATATCAATTCCTGATTCTAATGGATCATTTGGATCTAGCAAGAATATTCTTGCTTCTCCACCACCAAACATTTCTCTAAACACATTATTAAATTCTTCATTAACAAGATCCATTGTCTCATTGATTCTAGTGATAATAATTTTATCCATTTCAGCAATTGCTTCATTAATAATTCTTTTTGCTTCTTCAAGTTCAACTTTATCTTTATAAATATCATCATGTCTTTCTTTAATTTCTTGATACATTTGAATTGCATCCAGATTAACGTTTCCAAGTTCAGCAATTTCTGTTTTTAAAGTTGAAACGATATGTCTTGCTTCATCAACAGGTAATTCTAATTTAAATTGTTCTCTTGCTGAATCAAATGTTAATTGGTAATGTTCAGATAAACGTTTTGTTGCATCATTAATATAAAAATCCGCTTTTGTTTTTTCTGTTGCTTTATCTGAGAATGATTCAATAATTAAACGTAATGATTTTTCAAATTCTTTTTTAGATGATTGAATTTGATTAATGTCATTTACTAATTTTTCTAATTTATCTTTTTTAGATTTAATTGATGCAGTAAGCAATGATTTTTGACTTCTAGCTTCATTTAATTCAGTATCTAATGATTGAACATTTTTTCCATCAAATTTTTCATTTGAAGATGATTCAAATTCTACTTTTAATGATGAGAATTTTTCTTTTGTTGAAATTAGTTTCTCATTATTTTTAACAAATTCTATTGTTACTTGATCAATATATGATTGCTTTTCACCTTTTAAATTTTCTAATTTAGAAATATCTTGATTTGCTAACATTACAATTTCTTCTAATTGAGGAATAATTGATTTTATTTGTTCAATTTGATTTTCAATTCCTAAAATATTTGAAGTTTGTTTTGTTCCACCAGTCATAATACCACCAGGTCTAATTAAATCTCCATCAAGTGAAACAACTAAATATTTTTTATCTACAATATGAGAAATTTTATTTGCAACTTCAATATCCTCTACAACAATAACATTACCTAACAAGAAATTAATTAAAACATCAAATTTTTTATCTGCTTTAACTAAATCTGAAGCAATACCTATAAACCCTGCTTGTGATTTAACTTGAACTAAATATTCATTTTTAATTTCTTTGGGTTGAATTGAAGAAAGCGGAATAAATGTTGCTCTACCACCATCATTTGCTTTTAAAAACTCAATAATTTTTACAGCAACATCTGAATCATCAACAACAATGTGTTGAACCGCATTTTGTAAAATTGAATCCATTGCTGAGATGTATTTTTCTGGAATCTGAATTAAATCGGCAACTGTTCCATGCATTTTTCCTTTAAATAATGACCCATTATCTAAAACTGTTTTTGTTCCCTTAAATAAGTTTGATTTTGATTCTTTATAATCATTCAATACATCCAATTTTGATCTTGCTTTCATTAATTTTGTTTTTGATGAATTTTCTCTCATTCTTAACTCAGCAATTTGCATTTCAATTTTTTCAATTTCTCTACGTCTATTTGCTAGATCCTGTGAAGTTTCTTCTTTTCATTTCTCAGAGAAATTAATTTGTGAAGATAATGATTCTAATTCTCTTTTAATTGCAGCAATTCTATCTTGTGAAGCAGATGAAATTTGTCCAGAAATTATCATTTCTCTTTTCATTTCTTCATTTTTAAATTGAACTTCTAAATTATGAAGCTTTTCATTAACAATATCTAATTGTTTTGTTAAATCAATAATTTCATCATCTAATTGTTTTTTATATTCTAAATTGTCTCCCAATTTTTGTTCATCAATTTGAATTTTAGATTCAAGATCTTCTTTTGTTTCTTGAAAGCCATCAATTTCATTTTTTAAAATTTCTACTCTTTCTTTGTAGTGTAATAAATCATGAACTAAAAGTCCAACTTCAACATCTTTTAGTTCTTTTGATTTAGCAATATATATTTGAGCCTTTTCTGATTGTTTTTCTAAAGGTCTTAATTGTTTTTCCAATTCTTCAACAACTGTATTTACTTTTTCTAATGTTTCAGTTGTTTTTTCTAATTTTCTTTGAGCTTCTATTTTTTTAGATTTATATTTTGATGTACCAGCAGCATCTTCTATAATTCCTCTACGTTGCTCTGGTGTTGCTTGAGCTATATCAGATACAGTACCTTGAGAAATAATTGCTAATGAAGATTTTGAAATACCTGATTCAAAAGCTATATCTCTAATATCCTTAAAT
>CASFBV010000017.1 GCA_949293065.1 uncultured Mycoplasma sp. | reverse complement strand
ATAAGCATATTTATCTAATGCTCCAAAATTTTTATCTGATAAATCATTAAATCCAACAAATGGAACAATTAAACTTAATCCTAAATTAATAACAATTGAAATTAATATTCCAGCAATAATTGGTCTCATTACTTTTAACATCGATGTCATAAATTTATTTTGTTTCATTTTGTGATATCTTTTCATAATTATTAAAATGAAAATAATTGGAACAGCAATGAAAACAAAATAAGATCCAAACATTAAAAGATATGCTCACCAATTCCCTTCTCCAGCCAGATAACCAGAAGCAAATGCTACTTTTAATCCAAACACACCAGGCATTGAATTAGCAATTGATAAAACAGAATCTCAAGAATCTTGAGATATATGTAAAAAATTCACTAATAGAATTTTGAAATATGGAATGAACATTTGAGCTCCTCCAAATACTACTAATGAAATTATTAAACATCCAGCTAAAACAATTAATGTGCTAATCATTTTTAGCTCCTTCTTGTTTTTTAGTTTTATGTTTTTTAATTCATTTATAAATTAATAAGCATAGCGAAAAGAAAATAATGATGAATACTGGCATACATCATGGGACTGGAACAAACACACTAAATGATAAAGTGACTACAAATATCAATCAATGAATTGTAACTGGGAATCCTTTTTCAACTTTGATGTATCTAATTGTCATATTTAAAAGTAAAGCTATGATAACAGGAATGACTGCAACATAAATTACTTTTAAATATGCAATTGGAATGAATTTAATTCCAACAAAAAATACAACAAAAAATAAAACAGTATGGGGCAATAGTGAAAATATTGTGACAAGTGATGCCTTTCATTTTGATTTTAATAGAATATAAGAAATATATGCAATGCCTTCAACCGCTGAAGCTCCAGGTATTGCATTTGTAATTATTAAAATATCATCAATATCTTGATCTGTAATTCACCCTTTTTTAACAACACAATATTCTCTAATCATTGGGAACATTGCATTCCCACCTCCAAAACTGAAAATAGATATTTTTAAAAACAATCAAAATAACGATCAAAATGTTGGTGTTGTTTGCTTTTTGTTTTTCATGAATTAATTTTATATTAATAATTTGTATACATTTTAATTTTTGTATATGATATGAAAACAAAATTAATAGTAAAATAATATTGATCAAAGTAATTATGAAATTTTCAATTATTATCCCACATTACAATAGACCTGATTTAATTATAAAAACTATTGAATCTTTTAAAGATTTAAAAGATAAAGAAATTTTGATTATTGATGATGTATCAACAGAAGAAAATTTAGTTAAACTTAGAAATTATATTGATAATTGCCAAGATAAAAGCATAACTTTATATGAGTCTGAAGGGGGGGGTAAAATATTATCTGTCAGGAGCAAGAAATAAAGGGCTTGATTTAGCAAAAGGAGAATGAATTTATTTTATTGATGATGATGATGAAGCTACTCCAAAATTTATTAAATGATTAAATAAAAATAGACAAAATAAAAAATATGATTTTTACCGTTTTCCCAATATCGAAAGATTAGATGGAAAAAATAAAATGTATATTTATAAATGATGACATAAAAAATATTCACCACAAATTTCAACTTATTTATTTAATTCAAATTTTTTTAAAGAAACAAGAATTAAATTTAATACAAAAGTTCCATATGGTGAAGACATATTTTTTCAAATGGAAATATTTGAAATAAAAAAAATAAAAAGTAAATATAAACATTTGTGTGCTTTTTATTACAATAGATTTTCAAATATTGAAACAATGATGAAATCAAAAAAACACGATCCTCGAAATCATCTAATTTGAATTGATGAAGCTTTAAAAACAAATTACAAAGCAAAAAAGGCAGACTCATTAACTTTTTTTAGCATTTATTTTCAAAATATGTATAAACAAGGTAATTATGAAAATAAAGAACTTGCTCTAAAAATATTTAAAGAATATTATGATAAAATTAATCCTTCTTTTAAAGATTGATGAAAAGTAAATCTTCCATGAAAAATTGCTTTAAGTCACTTTAAAAAAGAAATAAAAAGATCTAATTTAAAGTAAAATATTTATTTGATAAGGAAACAATAATGACAAAAAATTTAAAGGAAAAAATTAATATTTTTATTCCTGCTGGCGGTGATGGTTCAAGATTTAAAGAAAAAAATTATCGAACATTGAAACCTTTTTTAATTTTTAATAATCAACCTTTATTAGTATCTCAATTGAATAATTTTAAAAGTGAGAAGTACGATATTATGATTCATGTAATTATTCAAGAAAGATACAAAAAAGAATATCAAACAATTATTGAAAATATTGAAAATAAAAATAAACATGTTAGATTCCATTTCATTCCTCAAAAAACAGAAGGAACTTTATGTACATTATTTTATTTTAGTGACCTTATAAATAAAGATGAAATGTTTTTATCTGCAAATTGTGATCAACTAATCGATTTGAACTTTGATAGATTTATTGATGAATCTAAAAAATATGATGGATCATTGGTTATCTTCGATAATGATAATCCTAATTGATCTTTTGTAGATATTAGTGAGAAAAAATTAATTTCAAAAGTTGTTGATAAAGATCCGATTACAAATTTTGCTATATGTGGATGATATTTTTGAACAAAAGGGGGGGATTTTTTAAAATATTCTCTAAAACAACTAGCAATGAATGATCGGACAAATGGTGAATTTATGCAAAATAAACCATATAACTATGCAATAGATGATAATTTAAAATTTTTACCTTATTTTGTTGAAAACAAGCAAATGATTTCACTAGGCACACCTGAAGAATATGAAGAACAATTAAAACTTATTAAATAATTCATTTTTTTTCAAATATTTATCAAGTCGTTTCAAATCTAAATAAGAATATCTTAAAAAAATAAAATCATTTAGATTAATTGTTTTCAATTTTCGTAGAAGTTTTTTCTTTTTTCAAAAATAATACAAAGTATTATAAGTTTTATATTTATTATTTTTTAGATATTTTTGATATCAATAATTTTGAATAACCCATTCTTCTGGAGCAAAAGCATCTAATGAATAGTTGTAAATGTTTCAAAATTCTTTATCATCCAACATTTCCTTAACTTGATTATATGTAAAACAAAAATTTCCACTTATACAAAAAGGAGCAAATAATTCATATTTGTATTTTTCTTTAGGTTTTGGTTTATATTCTTTGTTTAATTCTTTTAATTTTAATTTTTTTTCTTTTTTTGATAAGGATTTATCATTTTTTATAAATCTCTCGTTATTATACATATCAAAATATATAAAATGATCTTTTATATTTGCTTTAATTCAATTATCAAATCTTTTACCTGCTTTAGACTCAATATAAACATTTTTTCTTTCTAAATTCAAAAATAAATCATTGTCTGTCATATTATAAATTTTGTCTCAATTAAAAGGGATGGTGGTGTTATCCAAACTAATTAAAATATCATAATTATTAGTTTTTAAAAACTCTTTCATTATATAAATATGAGTACTTAAAATAGATGAATGGCCTCAATACACATCATTAACAGAGACAATTTTAATGTTTGAAAATGATTTTGATCATTCTTTTAATTTTAAAAAATTTTCATAAGGTTCTCTTTTGTTATAATGAACAAAATAATAATTATTTTTTTTATATAAATACATTATTCTTTCTTTTATGATTTCAATATCGCCAAAAGCAACAATTCCCATGAAAATATTTTTTTGTTTCATGAATTAATTCTAGCAAAAACAAAAGAAATCTATTATTTTCATTTATCTTTATAATTATAAAATATGAAAACAATTAAATTAGAATATATTCCCGGGAATAGACCAGCACCAATGATAATGGTTCAAAATCAAATTAATCAAAATGTGTATAATGAAAAATATGAAAATGAATTAGGTAAATGAAACAATGATAAATCTACTACTCACTTTTGATCAATAAATGTTTATATCATTATTAAAAATAATGAAATTATTTCCTATCGTTATAATGAAGTTGTAAATTTAATATGACTATTAAGAATTATTAACAAAAAATTAAATATAGAAATTGCAGAGAACATTTTTAAAAATGAAATTAATAAAAATTTTGAAGACGAATTTAAAGTAATTAAATAAGGAAACTATGGAAATAAAAAAAGCTAAAAAGAAGTTTTCTCAAAATTTTTTAAAAGATGAAAACATATTAAAAAAAATTTCAAATGTTGTTGATATCAAAAATCAAAATATAATTGAAATTGGTCCAGGAATGGGTGCTCTTACAAAATATTTAATTAAGAATGCAAGACAAGTTGTAGCTTTTGAGATTGATAAAAATTTAAATGAATATTTAATTGAAAATTTTAAAGATAATAATTTAAAAATCATTAATGAAGATTTTTTAAATGTTGATTTAAGTAGTTATAAAAATTATTGTATTATTGCAAATATTCCATATAACATTAGTACTGATATTGTTTTTAAAATATTCGAATATTATCAAAATTTTGAAAATGTTGTTTTATTAGTGCAAAAAGAATTTGCACAAAGGTTATCAGCAAATGTTGGAGATAGTGAATATTCTAAATTGAGTGTTTCTACCAAATTATTTTATGATGCATCAATATGTTTTGATGTAAATGGAGATGCCTTTTGGCCAAAACCAAAAGTTACTTCATCAGTTATTCATTTAAAAAGAATAGATAAAAGATATGATGTAGATTACAAAGAATTTTTAAATTTTATTAAGATTTGTTTTTCAATGAAAAGAAAAACTCTTTGAAATAATTTAAAACAATTAAATATAGAACTTGAAACATTTAATGATATTTGTAAAAAATTAAAAATAAATAATGATGTAAGAGCTGAAAAACTTGATCTTGGTCAATTCGTGGATTTATTTAAATTAATTAATGAAATAAAACACAATTAATCTTAACATTGTTTTCCTTTATGATTGTTTATTTAAAATCAACCAATTATATTAATTAAAATATTTTATAATTTAAATTATAAGGAGAGCATATGAATTATGAAAAAATGATTGATCATACTTATTTAAAACCAGAAGGAACATCAAAAGAAATTGATAAATTAATAGATGAAGCAAAACAATTTGGTTTTGGAGCAATTTGTATTAATTCTTCTTGAATAAAATATGCAAAAGAAAAAATAAAAAATGATGACATTAAAATTGTTTCTGTGGTTGGTTTTCCATTAGGGGCTTGTATTACTCAAATAAAAGTACAAGAAGCTAAATTAGCTATTGACCATGGCGCTGATGAAATTGATATGGTT
>CASFBV010000016.1 GCA_949293065.1 uncultured Mycoplasma sp. | reverse complement strand
TTGTTAGTAATCATTTTTTAATCTAAATCTTTCCTAAAAATTTCATTTTTAGTTTGACAAAAATCACATACTACTTCAATATTTTTATTGTCTTTAAACATCTCTTCAATTTCTTTTTTATCCAATAAATTAAGCGCTGCAATAACTTTTTCTTTTGAACATCAACAAGAACCATCAATTTGTTTTATATCTAAAACTTCGCCATCAATTAACTTTTCTATATCTAAAATTGAATACTCTTTTAATGGATATTTTTTAATAAAATTTTCTACTCAAATTTTATCTTCTTCTGTATGTGAAGGAAGCATCTGAAAAATAATATTTTTTGCTCTTATAGCCTGATGTGAATTATTCTCATCTAACAAAACATCATTAACAACAGCTGAAAATATTTGATCTGAAACATTTAAATAATATGCTAAATCTGTAACTATGTCAAATTTAACCATTTGTGTTTCAGAACGAAATATTTCATTTTTAATCTCTCTTGAAACTTCAAATATTCCATGATCTCCAATTCCTAATATCAAAGGTATAGAATTAAAATTTTTATTATCATATTCTGTTTCTATATTTGGATTGGCGATTAATGATCTAACATTGTTATTTTTAATCTCCAAAATCAATGATTTAATAGCTCCATTAGTTTTTATTCTAACCATTAAATTGTTTGTATCATACAAAAATTTTATTGGTGATAAAGCTGTTATTGCGTTTGCTAATATTAAATTAGGAAATGGTTTATATTGATGATAATTCAAAATTTGATTAACCACATCTGTAAAATCTGAAAGATAAATTCTTATATTATTTTTAACAATAATTTTTGTAAAATTTCTAACCACATCAACCCCTTTAAATAATTGGAAATTGTTTTGTCATCTCTTCTATTATCTTTTTGTTTTTATTAATTGTTTTTTTATCATCAACATTTGATAAAACATCGTAAATCACATGAGCTAATTTCTTAAATTCTTTTTCTTTAAATCCTCTTGTTGTCATGGCTGGCGTTCCTAATCTAATACCACTTGTAACTTGTGGAGATTCATCATCATTTGGAATTGCGTTTTTATTAACTGTAATATTAACTTTACTTAATAGATCAGTAGCCACATTGCCAGTTATGCCGAATGTTGATTTAACATCAATCATAAACAAATGATTATCAGTAGTTCCGCTGATTATTTTTGCTTCCATTTTTTTAAACTCATCACAAAATGCTTTTGCATTCTTTACAACTTGTTGTTGATATTTTTTAAATGATGGAGATAGAGCTTCCTTAAATGCAACTGCTTTACCTGCTATTTGGTGAAATAATGGACCACCTTGATAACCAGGAAAAACTCAACGATCTACTTTTTTTGCTATTTCTTCATTATTTGTCATGATGATTCCACCACGAGCTCCTCTCAATGTTTTATGTGTTGTTGATGTAACAACATCACAATATTCAATTGGAGATGGGTGTAAACCAGCGACAACCAATCCTGCTATATGAGCAATGTCAGCCATAAGTTTAGCTCCAACTTCGTTTGCTATTTTTCTAAATTTTTTAAAATCAATAATTCTTGAATAAGCACTTGCTCCACATATTATTAAATCTGGTTTTATTTTTTTAGCTAATTCTAAAATTTGATCATAATCAAGTAAACCATCATCATTTACATCATAAGAATATGTTTCATAAAAATATCCAGAAAAAGAGATTTTATACCCATGAGTTAAATGCCCGCCAGAAGTTAATGACATTCCTAAAATTTTAGATCCTTTTGGAACTAATGAAGCAATAGCTGCCGCATTCACTGTTGAACCTGAATAACCTTGAACATTAGCAAATTTTACATTAAACATTTTTTTTAATCTTTCAATTGCTAATGTTTCAATTTGATCAACATTTTCACATCCACCATAATATCTTTTACCTGGATATCCTTCTCCATATTTATTTGTTAAAACACTTCCCGTAACTGCAAGCACATCTTTTGAAACATAATTTTCTGAAGCAATTAATTCAATATGTTCTTGTTGTCTTTTCAACTCATTATTAATAGCTTTTTCAATTTCTTTATCTTTAATTAAAATTTTTGAATACATAAATCACCTCTTGCTTGTGTACTATATTAATTATAAAATTTTTAAATTAAATTTTGAGATGATTTAGGAACATATAACTTATCTTTTTTAGTTAATAACTCAAGTTCTTTTTTCAATTTATCTTCCACTTCTGTAAATATCAAAGTAATATTTCTATTCTCAGCTAAAATGATTGCATTTACAGCTTCTAATTTTGATGTCGACATTGATTCTTCAAAATTATTGTTAAAAGTCATTGATAAAACAATCATTTTAACATCTAAATTAGTTAATAATGAAAGCACTTCTGAATCAAATTCTTCAACATATAACGCATAATTTATTTCTGATAATTCCAACAATTTTAATAAATTGTCAAAATTTCCAATTTCTCTATATTTAACACGATGAACAATGTATATAAAATTTTTGTTTTCTTTCATTAAATCAAATATAGTTTCTATTTGATAGTCATTAATATTTATTAGAGTTTTCTTACCAAATTGTTTATTTGATCTTAAAATACTTTCAACAAAACGCTCTCTTATTTTTTTATCAAATTCATTAATTTTGAAAATTGCTTCATTATTATAATTATTTTCAAATTCAAAAGTAGGAGCAACTAATTGAAAAATTTCCTTCATTGATTTAATTGATTTTACGGGCAATATTTCATAATCAAAATTATTTGATTTTATTAGCCCATCAATAATCATTATTTTTTCTTTAAATTCTTCAAATTCATTAAATTTAATATTTTGTAAATTAAAATGAATAGGAACTCTTAATGATTTAGATTTTATAAGTGCAAAAGAAATCCTTGTCATTACTTTTGAAAAATCTGATTCAGTTTTTAAATCTTGGCATTCAACAAAAGCTAAGGCATTATAATAGGCTTCTAAATTAGCTTTTGCTTTTTTTGATTCTAATTTGTTTTGAATTTTTAAACGATATTTTTGTAATTTAGAATATGAATTGTTTGACAACACCATAACTATCATTTTTGAAGATTTAAAAAAATAAGAGTTTTTAATTTTAATCAATTTGTTTAATTGATTGATAAATTGAATAAAAAATGAAGACGTTGTATTTTCAATTGAAAATGC
>CASFBV010000015.1 GCA_949293065.1 uncultured Mycoplasma sp. | reverse complement strand
GAAAAATAATTTTATTTTCATTAACTTTAATTTCATTAAATTTTTCAAAATTTAAAATGTTTTCAAAATTAAGGTTTTTAACATTTAAAATGTCTTTGAATTCATTTACATAATCTGGGCATACAATTTCTAACATAGATAAAACAGCGTAAGAACCATTTAATAAAATATTTAAAACTTGTTCTAGTCTTGGAAAGTTTTCTTTTAATTTTCAAGGAGTTGTAACATCAATGTATTTATTTAAATCTCTTGCTAATTCTAACATAGCTTCAAAAGCTAAATCAATTTCAAATTTATCGAAATGATTTTGATATTTTTCAAAATTTAATTTAATTGATTCCAAAATATTTTTATCTTCTTCAAAATTTGAAATAGAAAACTTAATTGGCTTATCAAAATTTTGTCTAATCATTGAAACTGTTCTCGAAATTAAATTTCCAATTGTATTTGCTAAATCTGCATTATATGAATTTAACAACAATTCTTCTGAGAAAATACCATCCTTAAAAATACTAATTTTTGAAGCAAAAAAATATTTAATGATTTCTGCATCATATTTTTTTAATAGATCTAATGGATCAATAACATTACCTTTGGATTTTGACATTTTTCCTTCTGGTGTGATCAATCATCCATGAGAAAGAATTGTTGATGGCAATTTTAAATCTAATGATTTTAAAAAAATTGGCCAATAAATGCAATGGAATCTAGTGATTTCTTTGCCCACCACATGAACTATTTCATCACCATTTTTTCAATACTTAATAAAATCATTGTTTGGTTTTTCAAAATCAAAACCTAATGCACTAATGTAATTAAATAGAGCATCTAATCAAACGTATATAACATGTTTAGGATCTTTATTGACTTTTATACCTCATGTAAATGAAATTCTAGTTACTGATAAATCTTCTAATTTTTTAGATAAAAAATTTGCTTTTAATTCTTTTCAAATATTTTTAGGAATAATAAAATTATCATTTGTTTCTACATAATCAATTAATCAAGAAGCAAATTCATTCATTTTGAAAAAGTATGATTCTTCTTCAACTAATTCCAATTTATGACCACTAACTGGATGATAAAAATCATTGTCTTTTTTAACAGCTTGTGTTTCCAAAACAAATTCTTCATCACTTATAGAATAAAGTCCTTTGTACTCACCTTTATAAATAAGTTTTTTATCAAGCAAATAGTTGAAAATTTTTTCTACAATAGCCTCATGATTCTTATTTGTTGTTCTAGAAAAAAAATCATAATCAATTTTTGATTTTTTTCATAATTCAATAAACTTATTGGTTTGCATATCAACATATTTTTGAGGTTCCATTTTTATCTCTTGTGCTTTTTTTTCTATTTTTAATCCATGCTCATCACTACCAGTTAAAAATTTGACATCATAACCTTTTTTAGATTTGTAATTTTTTAGAACTCATGCTATTGTTGTTGAATATAAATGCCCAATGTGTAAATTTCCTGATGGGTAATATATTGGTGTTGTAATATAAAAAGTTTTTTTATTCATATTAATTATTTTAAATTTATTCATATTAATTATTTTAAATTATTTTTATAATTTATTTTTCAAGAGCAAATAAGCCAAGAATTTCAATGTTATTTATAAATCATCACTTATTATTTTTAAAATAAATTGAGTTGCCACCAGAGCAAATAACAGGACAATCAGAATAATATTTTTTTATTTTTTCAATATAAGTTTCAATCATATTGATTAAACCAATTGAAATTGCTTCATTTGTATTTTGTCCTAAAATTTTGTCATTTGTTTCAATAATTTGAATTCCATGAATATCTGTTGTATTTTCTAAATTTTTAATTGATGAAGATATTCCTGGAAGAATCAAACAACCTGTTAATTTTTTATCTTTTATATGATATAAAACAGTTGCAGTTCCTGCTGATAGAACAATAGCTTCCTCAAAAAAACCACTAATGTAATTTGCTTGAACCAAAATGTCAACACCTAATTCATAAGGGTTATGTAAATTAGATAAATCAATAGTTTGAACATCATTAGTTTTAATAAATTTAATATTAATATTATTGTTTTTGAAAAAAGATTCAAAAACAAGATTGAATGATTCTACAACTGATGAAATAATAACATTTTTTAATTTAAAATCATTTGGTAATCATTCAAAAATGTCATTTAAAACATTTTGATTATTTTTAATATTACTTGTTTTAATTTTTTTTATTTCTAAGCTATTGACATTATTTGTTTTGAAGTACCCAAAAACAACATTAGTATTTCCTATGTTGATATACATGCTTGTTCTCATTAATAAATTATAACATTTTAAGGTTTAATCTAATACTAGTATGATAAAGATTTAGAAATTGAAGATTAGGAGCGCAAAAAGTTTTGAGATTATTAAATTCAACACAAAAAACAAAATCAATATTACATTTGAATTTTGTTAATCATTTGATAAAAAAGGTTTTAAATTATTTCTTGCTTTATTCAAAGTGTCATGAACACTTGATCTTGTTGTTGCAACGATTTCTGCTATTTCAGATAATGATAAATCTTCAATGTAATATAAATGAAAAATTTGGTGCTGATTAGTTGTTAATACATGAGGAAACTTATTGAATGCTTCAATATATTTTTCCCTTAATTCTAAATCACTATTGTTGTTTTTCATCAGGCATCAATCCTTTCATTAATCCATAGATGTAAGCATCTAAATCAAATTCTTGTAAATCATCCATTTTTTCACCAAGACCTATTAATTTAACATCTAAATCAAGTTTATCTTTTATTGTTAAAATAATACCTCCATTAGATGTTCCATCCATTTTAGTTAAAACAATTCCTGTTAATGGTGTTACTTCCTTAAATGCTTGTGCTTGAATAACACCATTTTGTCCGGTTGTTGCATCTAAAACAAGCAATGATTCGTGTGGAGCTCCTGGAACAAATTTTTCAATAATTTTATTTATTTTAGCTAACTCATTCATTAGATTAACTTTGTTTTGTAATCTTCCTGCTGTATCAACAATTAAAACATCATAATTTCCCTCTTTTGTTTTTTCTAATGCTTTATAAACAACAGAAGCAGGATCAGCTCCTTCTTTATCTGGTGTAACAATATCAATTCCTAATCTTTCTGATCAAATTTTTAATTGTTCTACAGCACCAGCTCTAAATGTGTCTGCAGCAGCTAATATAACTTTTTTACCCTCATTAATTAGTTTGTTAGCAATTTTAGCTATTGATGTAGTTTTACCTGAACCATTAACACCAACCACCAATAAAACATTCAATCCTTCATGATCTAAATTTAATTTAGTATTGACTGCAGATTGGTTTGCATAAACAGCAAACATTTTATCCGCAATAATTTCAGCTATCAACGATTTATCTTTAACATTTTCAGTTTTTACTTCTTTTCTGATTTCATCCATAATCACATAAACTAATGAAACAGAAATATCTGACATAATTAAGATTTCTTCAAGTTCTTCAAAAAATTCTTCATCTAATTCATTATGTGCTGCTTGTAATTCGGTAATTTTTTTAGTTAAATTTGTTCCTGATTTTGAAAGCCCTGCAACATATTTATTCAACTTATGTTCTTTTGTTAATTGTTTAATTCTTTCTTTTTCTGCTTGTTTTTCTATTTTTTCTTGTTTCTTAATTAATTTAGTTTCTTCTTTAAAAGCTTTGATTTCTTCTTTTGTTAAAGATTTTTTTTCTTCTCTTGTTAATTTTCTTTTTGAAGGTTTTTTTTCATTTTTAAGTTGATTTTCAATTTCATTTTTTTCTTGCTCAATCTCTTTTGTAGTTTCTTCAATATCATTAGAAAAATCTAAAATTTTTGTTTCTTCAACAGTCTGCTCTATTTTTTTATTTTCTTGTTCTAAATCTTTTTCAGAAGTTTCGATTTCTTTAGTTCCAAAAATTCTTTCCTTTAATTTTTTAAAAAATCCCATTCTCTTAGTCCTTACTTAAATAAAATTTTTAATATTTATATTCTATAAATTTTAAATTATAAATCTGTATTAGGTCAAAAGTTTTAAATTGTGGTATAATAAGAAAGAAGAATAAGTGGAATAGAGTTTCCATTTTTTTTATTCTAAAAATTCAATGAAAAGGAGTAGAATGAGCAAAAACAAAAACACACATAAAATCACTAAAACCGAACTACAAAAATTAATTAGAATAATCCAAATAAAATCATCAACTATTGAATATTTAGAAAATAATGAAGTAAAAGTTAATATTGTTGGTACAATGAAAGATATGAAGAAACAAAGCTTTGAACAAATCGTACTTGAATTTATCAAGAAGCAAGAAGACCATAATAAAAAACAAGATGAACACAATAAAAAAGTTGATCAACACATTATTGAACAAAAGGAGTTTAATAAACAACAATTAGAACACAATAAAAAACAAGAAGAGCATAATAAAAAAGTGGATGAAAGATTAGACAAAATTGAATCTCGTATTGATGTGCTTGAGTCATTTCATAAAGATGAAATAAATAATTAAAGATAAACCCATTTGTTTTTTGAAAAACTATCTAAAATCTATTTTTTCTTATTTAAGAATGAAAATCTTTTTGCTTTTGGTTTTGTGCTTCTTGAATAGTTGCAATCAGGTCATTTTGAACAAGATATAAATTCTTCTTTGGTTTTTCTAGATCTTTTAAAAACAAGTGGTGAGCCACATTCTGGACAATCTTCACCCACTAAACGATCAAGTAAAACAGTTTTTTCTAATGTTAATTCTGCTGTTTTAAATGATTTATCAAAACGTTCTCAGAATGACTGCATTAAGTATTTATAATCTATTTCCCCTTCGGCAATTAAATCTAAATCTGCCTCAACTCTTGCTGTATACCCCTCAGTAATCTCATTTGGGAACCCTTCTATCAATTTAGATAAAACAATTTCTCCAAATTCTGTTGATTTTAAAGATGAACCTTCTTTTTCAACAAATTTACGATCTAAAATTTTTTCAACTGTGGTTGCAAATGTTGAAGGTCGACCAACTTTAATTTCATCTAATTTTTCAATTAAAGAACCATCTGTATATCTTGCTGGTGGTTTTGTTTCATGATCAACTACTTCATAATTTTTAACATCTATTAAATCACCAATATTGTATTTTGGTAATTCCTTATCATTTTCTTTTGGAGAAATAATTTGGTATCCATCAAAAATTAATTTAGATGATGTCAATTTAAAATTGTATCCATTATTTTCCAATTCATATCTTAGCGTTTCTCTGACTGGTGTAGTCATAATTGCTTTCATAGTTGTATTTCAAATGATTGAATAAACTTTATATTCAGCAGGTGATAAATCATATTTATTTTTTGCAATTTCTGGTGTTAGTGAAATATCAGTTGGCCTAATTGCTTCATGGGCATCTTGATCACCACTAAATCCTTTTATATCTTTTGCAACATAATCGTGACCATATTTATTCTCAATATATTTTCTTGCTCTAACTAAGAAATTTTCTGATAGACGAGTTGAGTCAGTTCTTGGATATGAAATCAAACCGCCATCTCCAAATCCTTCATATAATCTTTGAGCTGCTAATTGCACGGCTTTTGATGAAATATCTGCTTTTTTATAAAGCACAGCTTGTTTTAAAGGTGTAATTTTAGCATCATTTTTTTTGCTTAATTTAATATCAACAACTTTCAAAGGTCCTTTCAATGACTTAAAAATATCTTGTGATTTATCCTTTTCAATTCATTCTTTATTTTCAAATGATGATTTTTGATTATAAAAAGTTGCAGATGTTTCGTCATTGATTTTTGCGCTAATAGTTGAATAATATGTTGGGATAAATGCTCTAATTTCATTTTCTCGATCAACAACTAGTTTTAGAGCAATAGATTGAACTCTACCTGCTGTTGGTCTTTCGGGATAATTAGCCATTTTTTTAGTCATCAAACCACTTAATCTAAAACCTATAATTCTATCAAGCATTCTTCTTGATTTTTGTGCCTTAACAAGATTTTCATCAATTGTTGTGGGATTTTCAATAGAAGCTAAAACAGCTTCTTTGGTAATTTCATTGTATTTAATTCTTTTATATTTATCTTTTATTCCTAAATATTCAACTAAATTATCTCCAATTGCTTCACCTTCACGGTCGGGGTCAGTTGCAATATAAACTATTTCAGCTTTTTTAGCTTCTTTTTTAAGTTCATCTACAATGTGTTTTTTTTCAGGTTCTATTTTATATATAGGTTCTCAATGATCAAAATCTATTCCTAATCTGCCTTCACCGGTTGAAAGCATTTTAACAATATGACCAACAGAAGCTTTAACTTCATAGTCATTTCCTAAATATTTTTGAATTGTTTTAACCTTATTTGGTGACTCAACTATTACTAAATACTTCATATAAAACCTACTCTTTTTTTTATTTTATATTTAAAATTTCAAAAAATTTCAAAAAAATATTTCAACACTTTTTTAAATTAATATATTAATTTAATTTATTTACATTTAATAATATTTGCAACATTATTCTTTTAATTCGACTAGATGTGTAGCGTTTTGAATTGACTTTATTTACAAATTCTTCATATGTTGGTATGTCAATATTTTTTTTGAATAAGTTTTCTATTCCCTCTGATACAAGCGGAATTTTTTTTAGTTCTTCACTATCTGTATTTTTTATAACTCTTTGAAATTCTCCATAATAATTTTCAATACAATCAGGCTTTTTATCAAATATCATAGGAGTAAATTGTTTGTATAAATTATTATTTTCTAAAATCATTTTTCTAATATTGGTTGCGCTTGTTATGTTTCCTATGATTTCATCGGAATGAAAACCTACTGTTCTTTTAATACAGATAGGTTTAATATTGTAATTGTTATTTATAATTGTTTTCACATATTCAAGACCTAGAATATCATTAGGAAACACAAATGATTTGTTTATTAATTCTTGTAAAACTATTTGACTTGCTTTTGGAAATGAAAAACCTTTTTTCATTTCAGATCTTATTTTCTTATAATAAATTTCCTCATTATTTTGAATGGTTTGAGCAACTAAAATAAAATCATCAATATTATCAGTTTCCGATCCAAAAACCAAAATATCAATTTTTTGTTTATTTAAAATATCAATTGCTGCTTGTGCAAAAATATGGGCTGCTTGAATAACTTTGTCTTGTGGTATTTCAAAAACTTCATCAATCCCATATTTTAGTGCTATTTTTTTTCTATCATTAAAAGAGGCAATTGCAAAATCACCTCTTTGAACATATTTGCCTGACATAGCGACAATAATTGTTGAATTAGGTCATCTTTTTTTAATTTCATTAATTTGATAAATATGACCATTGTGAAATGGATTATATTCAACAACTATTCCTATTCTTAAAATCCTGTGCTTCATTCTAATTTACCATTTGGTAAACGATAAATACATTTTTTATCATCTTTTTTACTTAGTAATTTAACAACAATTTTTGTTGCTTTTGTCCCAGATTTATCTGTTAAAAATTCAATAGAATCAAATCAACCATCATCAAATGCTTCTTTTGCGTATGGATCTATGTATGAACCATCGCCTTTAATTATTTGTTTAAGTTTATCAAGGGAAACTGGTTGTGAATTAAATGATGAGAAATTAGATGCTAGCGATTTAATTTTATCTGTATCAAAACTTCAACTCATTTGTTTATAATCTGGATCTGATGAACTACATGAAATAACAGCCAACAAAGGTGTAGTAACTATTGGAACTGTTAACATTGAAATCAATTTTTTCATATTATTTATTTTTAATTCTTACTTCTTTTAGACGAGCTGATTTACCTTTTAGATCTCTCATGTAATATAATTTTGCTCTTCTAATTTTATTTCTTCTTAATACTTCAATACTTGCAATATTTGGGTTGTGTAAAGGGAATGTTCTTTCAACACCAATACCATATGAAATTTTTCTAACTGTAAAAGTTTCTCTTGTTCCTGTGTGTTTTTTAGCAATAACAAGACCTTCAAAAATTTGAATTCTTGATTTATCACCTTCTTTAATTCTTACGTGAACTTTAACATTATCTCCAATTTGGAAATGAGGTAAGTCACTACGTTTTTGACTATTTTCAATTTTTTCAATTAAATTATTTGTCATGATTTTTCCTTTCTAAAAGATCAGGTCTTTTGTTTTTTGTGTTTTCTAATGCTTTTTCTTTTCTTCATTTTTCTATTTCTTTATGATTCCCGTTTAAAAGAACATCAGGGACTTTCATTCCTTTGTATTCAGCAGGCCTTGTATACTGAGGATAGTCCAATAAATTATTTTGGAATGAATCGTTTTGATGTGATTCCTCTTTAATAACATTAGGAACTAATCTAATGATTGAATCTGCTATTACCATTGAAGGTAATTCACCACCTGTTAGAACATAATCTCCAATTGAAATTTCTTCATCAACTAGTGTTCTAACTCTTTCATCAAATCCTTCATATCTTCCTGCAATAAATGTGATTGACTTTTCTTTTGATAATTCAAGAGCCTTTTCTTGAGTAAATGGTTTTCCTTGGGGCGACATTAGAATTATTTTTGTTTTTTCTTTTATTGATTGAAGGGCTCGATCAATAGGTTCAATCATTAAAAGCATTCCAGCTCCACCACCATAAATTTCATCATCAACTTTATTTTGTTTATGCAATGTGAAATCTCTAAAATCAATAACATTAATGTCAATCAATCCTTTTTCAATAGCTTTTGAAACTATTGATTCAGATTTAAAAGCTTCGTAATATTTAGGGAATATTGTTAAGAAATTAATTTTCATTTATCTCCATTAATCATTTGATTCTGAAGCTGCTTCAATTGTTGATTCACCTGTTACTTTTTCTAATGTTTCAGGTTTTTTATCAACAGAAATTGTATTTTGCTTTGTTTTTTTAATTGTTGCTTTTTTAGCAGGTTTTACTTTTTTTACTGATTCAGAAGATTTTTTAGTTTTTCTTGTATTTGTTTTTTTACCTTTAGCAGGTTTGTTTTTATTAAATTCTTCTAATAGTTTTTCTTTTGTGAATAAGTTTTTAGCAGTATCTGTTAATTGAGCTCCATTTGCTAATCATTTAAAAGCAATTTCTTTATCGATTTTTAACTCTTTGCTGTGTGGATTGTAGTAACCAATTTCTTCGATGAAACGTCCATCTCTTGGAGCACGAGCATCAGCAGCTACAATTCTATAGAAAGCAT
>CASFBV010000014.1 GCA_949293065.1 uncultured Mycoplasma sp. | reverse complement strand
TGCAATAAAGTTAGATGTTTGATCATATTCATTTTGATTTTGAACCTTGAATAGATTTTTAATAAAATCGGAAGAAATACTAAATGGCGATTCAGGAGATCCTCCTGTTGCTAATCCTGACAATGTAAATGATGAAGTTAATCCTAAATTGAAATTAGATCCAATTAAATTGATTAATGAATCATTTGCTAATGGATTTCTGTAATCAACTGAATATGATTTAGTTTCAAAAACAGCCACTTTTGTATCGTTAACATTAGGTTCTATATTTTTTGGTAATACTGCATTTTGATTTGGAGTTAAATAAGCTCTTCAAACTTGTTGAGCTTGTGATTTTGTGATTTGAATTTCTTCGCCTTTATTGTTTTTATATGAACAATAAATCTCATTTGATGTTGGTTCATTATTTGCAAATTGATAGTCTTTATAATTTCAATTTGATGTTGTTATTGATGCACCTTTAAATCTAGCAAGAGCAGATGATTTAATTTGTTGAGTTACCATATAAGCAACTGCTTTTTTTTCTAATGCCTCAACATTTCTTGAACCTTCTTGTGCTTTTTGAGGACCATAAATTGAATTAGTTTGTAATTCTTTAATTCATAAATCTAATCAACTTTGATTTTTGTTTGTTGCTTTTTCAAAAGATTTTTTATTATCATTTAGAATTTTTCATTGTTCTTTTTCAATATCATTAAATGAACTTGATAAGTCGGCACCAAAATTCGATATAGTAGGTTTTTCTCCATGCAATTTTTCATAAATTGCTTTAAATTTTAAAAATGAATCTCTTTCTTCGTTATATAAAGATTCTAAAACTGATTCATAGAAAACATCATCTCATTGATCAAAAATAGTTGAAGTTGCTTGAATAGAATTTACTCTTTCTGAAAATTCTCCATATGAAACAGCAATTTCTTGTTTTGTAATTGGATCAATATATGTATACATGATTTCTGAGTTACTATAAGGTTTTGTTAAAGATACTGTACATGAAGATAAAGCCCAAGGAACAGCAATACCTGTAACAGTTGCAGCTCCAACTAAACCAGCAATTGTTCATTTTGCTCATTTTGATTTTGGATTCTTTTCAGCATAACCATATTCAACTGTGCTGTCTGTATTTAAATTAGAAAAAAAAGAAGAAGAATTTTTTCTTTGTTTTTTATCTTTTTTTTCTTTGTTTTTTTTAGGCATATTCTCCTTCAAAAGCACAATGCTTATAATATTTATAAAATTTTACCATATTTATACATTATGAAAACTCTTTTTTGCACTTGATGTCTATAATTGCTAAATCACATTAGACTCCTTAAAATCACTGATTTTTATAATATAATTTTGAATAAAAATGGTGAAATTGTGAGCAATTTAGTAAATATTTTAAAATCATTTTTACTCAAATGTAAAGAACATAAGATTTGATATTCAGTTGGGGGTGAATCCCTTTTAAATTTAAAAAATAATGAACTTAAAACCGATCAAAAATATATTGAAATTTTCATGTTAAATGATGATTTTGATAGATTCCAAAATTTATTTCCTAATAATATTTTAAGTTCTCATATTTCAAGTGACTATTTATTCACATCACCTATTTATTTTGAAAATAAAGAAGAATCATTCATAAAAATCAGTTTATTAGTTAGGGCAAGCATTAAAAAAACTGAGAAATTTTATACATTGAAAAATATTACAAGACAAAAAATCTCGTTTTATGAAAGCTTTCAAAATGCTAGTTCCTTTTTAGATAAAACAAAGAAAAAATATTATAAATTTTTAACTTTATTTTATAGTCCATTATCTTATGAAGAAATAATTTCAAATGTCTATGATAAAGAAAATTATCAAGGTTTCTTTATTATTGATTCTTTAAAACCTAACATCAATAAAAACTGAATTCCAGCTCTTTCTTTTAAATTAACAAAAGAAAATTGAAATAATTTAGAACTTAATATTATGAATGAGTGAGAAGTATTTCTAATTAAAAGATATGGTAACGATTGAAATAAAAATCCTGTTGAATATAAAAAATTAGATATTACACAATTAAATAATTAGGCCATCACTTCATTTTTATTTTTGTCTTCTGCTAATTTTAAATTATCAACATACTGAATTGAAACACATACATAAGGACTTCTTCTTTTAGTTTTATAGAAATATGGTTTTACTCTTTCTTGAATTAATTTTTTAAGTTTTGCACTATTTCAATCATCACTATTTTTAATTTTATAAAGCACAGCGCCATGAACAATTTTTCTAATTTCAGAAATAATATCTGCTGATGATTTTACATATATTGTTCCTCTTGTAATAATTTTGGCTCTTGATACTATTTCTTTCTTTTCGCGATCGATTAACATTGAAACATAAACAAAACCATTTTCACCAAGTTGTTCTCTTTCATTAATTAATTTTGTATTTTTAACTGATGCTATTTCACCATCAATATAAACTGGTGATCATTCAACTTTATCATTTGTTTTGTATATCTTTCTATCTAACATTTCATAAACTTCACCATGAGAGGCAATAATAACATTATTTGGATTAACTCCTGATTTAATTGCTGTTTGACCATGAACAACAGACATTCTAAATTCTCCATGATAAGGAAAGAAATAAGTAGGTTTTGTTAATTCAAAAACTTTTTTATGTTCTTCTTGATAAGCATGACCTGAAGTATGTAAGTAACCATCAATTTTATTTTCTTTAATATTGGCTCCTAATTTATATAAATCATTAATTAGTAATTCTATTTTAATTCTATTACCAGGAATTGGCGAAGATGAAAAAATGATTAAATCATTATGCTTAATAGTTACTTGTGGATGTTTCCCCTCAGCCATTTTTGCTAATCCTGCCAAAGGCTCTCCTTGTGACCCAGTAGTTAAAATCAATAATTCATTATCATCATATTTAGAAATTTGTTTTCTATCTATAAAAACCGAATCATCAACATCAATGTGTCCCAATTGACGGGCAATATTAATTCCATTAACCATTGATCTTCCAAATGCGACAACTTTTTTATTCATTTCTTGAGCTATTTTAATGATTGCACAAATTCTAGACATGTTTGATGCAAACACAGTGATTATTATTTTTTTTGGCGCTTGTTCCATATATTCCCTAATTGCTTTTAAAATATCTTTTTCGCTCGGTGAATGAAATGGTCTCATAGCGTTTGTTGAATCGGAAAATAGAACGGTTAAATCTTCTTCTCCAATTTTTTTAAGCTTATCAAAGTCTGTATATGAACCTATTGGGGTATAATCGATTCTAAAATCACCTGTAAATAACATCGAACCATTTCTATTTGAAAATCTAATACCAAAAGCATCAGGTATTGAATGTTGAGCAGATCAAAAATCTACCTTCATATCTCCAAAATTTAAAACTAAATCTTTATTAATTTCTATTCATTCTATATTTGATTTAATTTTTCTTTCATCAAATTTGAATTTTAAATACTGAATCCCCACGGGTGGAGCAACAATTCTTTTAATATTGCAATTTTGAACTAAATAAACAATACCCCCCATATGATCTTCATGCCCATGAGTTAAAAACAATCCTTGAATTTTATCTTGATTATCAATTAAATATTTGTAATCTGGAATAATTCCTTTAATTCCTGTTAATGATCCGTTTGCAAATTGAATCCCAGCATCAACAATAAAAATTTGATTATCATGCTCTATAACACAAGTAGACTTTCCAATTTCTTGAAATCCACCTAATCCAAAAAAACGAGTTGCTTTATTATTCATATTTACCTCTTTAAACTAAAAATTATTTAAGTAAATTTTAAGTATTTTTATATTAATATTTTACAACAATTTTAAATTATTATGAAATAAATTTGTATGTTTAGTAAAATCTAATTATGAAAAATTTAAGCATCATTATACCTTGTTATAACATGGAAAAATATATTTTAAAAGCATTAGAATCAATTAAGAATCAAAAACATCAAGAAAGTTTTTGTGATGTCTTTGTAATTGATGATGGTTCTAATGATAATTCGATTGATGTTGTAAATAACTTTATAATTCAAAATAATTTAAACAATTTTAATTTAATAAAAAAAGAAAATGGAAATTGAGGCTCAGTTATTAATTATGCTAAAAATAAAATTCAATTAAATTCAAAATATATCACAATATTAGATGCTGATGATTTTTATAAAGATGGTTTATTTGAAAAATTAAATGAAATTATAGATAAAAATTATGACTTAATATTTACAGGGTTTTATGAAATTAAAAAGAAAAATAAAATTTGTAATGGTTATTTAACGCCTCAAAGAGGGAATGAACTTATAGATAAAAAATTTATGAGATTCCCTTCTTTGATCCCATTATGCAAATTCTTTAAATTGTCAATTTTTAAGCAACTTAATGACTTAAAAGAAGGAGTTTCTTACCAAGACATTATTTTATGAAACAAATTTATAGATATATCTAATACTTTTTATTACATTAAGAAAAATTATGGTTATTATTTAAATCATAGAGATGGGGCTAGTTCTACTCAACCATTCAATCAAAAAAGAATTGAGCTGATGATGAATAATATTGATGAATTAATTTCTAACGATAAATATACCAACGGATATCTAATGGCATTGTTAATGCATCTTAAAAAAAATACTCCAAAAGAAAATAGAAAATATATAAAATTTAATAATTCTAATTTCAAACAGATAAAAAAATTTAAACTTTTGTGGTGTCCGTTTGGAACAAGAATCATAACAAAAATTGGAATGAAAATATATTTATTTTCTTTATTAAAAAACGGGGTAATGAAATAATGAAAAAAATTAATATTAAAGATATCGTTATTTCCTCGGTAAGTTTTATTTTATTTGTTGTTGTTTTATTTTATATTTTCATGGATGGATTTGGTAAAAAAGGTTCTCATGGTGTTTCAGGATTTATTGAACAAGATAACTTAAGAAAAACATTAGGAGATTGATATCAATTAGTATTTTGAACTTTTCAAGTCAATATTTGATTCTTAATAATAGGGATTCTCTGATTCTTTTTAAAAAGAAATAAAATAATTCAAAATATGTTTTTTTGTTCTGCTTCATATTTATTATTTTGTTTATTTGCAATGTCAGTATTTGAATTTAAATCTTTTAAAACAAATGCATATGAATCGTCAAAAACCTTATTTGTTCATTGCATTATTCCTATAATCAGTTTTATTATGTTGCTTTCTGTTAGAAAAGAAATTAGTTTGCAATGGAAATGATTATTTATAAATTCTTTATACGTTACTTTTTACATAATCTTAACTTTAATAATTTATTACAACTTTAATTTTGCTGCTGATTCTCAATATCCAAATAAGCCTTTATGAATTTATGGGTTCTTGGATTATAACAATCAAATTATGTTTGTACCATTACCAAATATGACATTAACAATATTAGGAATATGTGGGTTATTAATATTGACCCCTGGAGTTGGGATGGTTTTATTTTTATTTATAAAATTTATATTTTTTATAAAAATTGAACCTAAAATTAAAAAAGCAAATCTTGAATTATAATAGAATTTACATACCTATAAAGTATCTAAAAAATTTCTTTTTCTAGTTGTTGAAACTATACTATTTCAATCAACAAAAATATTTTTTCCATTATTGTGCTGAACAAAAACAAAAAATGTTCTATTATCCTTTGGAGATTGTTTGCTAATGTTGTTATTAATTTTCAAAGTTGCTTGTGTGTAAAACTCATTTAAATACATAAATTTAATATTTTTTGATTTTCAAACAATATCTTTAAATCCGACTATATTACCTTTTCATTGAATGTTTTGTGTTAAATCAAATTTATCTGTACCTAATGCATTTGAATTAGATCTTGAATAATTCATAGTTAACTCAACTTTATCTCCACTATGAATTGTTGCTCCTTGCCAGTTTTCAATCATTCCAGAACACGGAATCATTCCTTTGCCAAAATTATTTATATCACGCATTGATGTTCCAGTAATAACAAAAGTCAAATCATTAAAATTGTTGTTTTTCATAATTATAGATACATTCGAAAAACCTAAATCCACAAATAATGTATCTTTAATTATTGTGTTCATTAATGCAAAAGTTCTCACAACTCCATATTCATTTAATTTAGTTCCTGCATTTGATTCTTGAACTTCTGTGTCATGATCAAAAGAATTAGTGAATTGTATATTATCAATTAATAATTCTGAACTTGAAGGCATAGAAGTTGTATTTCATTGAGGTTCTTTAAAGTTAGTAAAATAAATGTCTTTAACCAATTTATTGCCATTTTGATTTGAATTATTCAATGTTAATCTAAATGAAATAATTCTATTAACTTTATCTGGATAAAAATTAGAAATAATTAAATTTTGATTTCAATCAAAATTGTTATCAACCCATTGAGATCTTCAACTAAAAAATCTTTCTTTATTATTTAATATTATTTGTTTTGCTCAATTTACATCAAATGAAGAATCATTTGCATATCTAGATGGATCACCATATTCAAAGTTTGTTTGAGTACTTTCAAATTGAATATCATATGCTTGTTTATTTTCAAAACCTGTAAATGTTATTGTTTTTAATTTTGATGGAGCAGAAAGATTTGATGAATCATATTTATTTAAAGTTAAAGTAATTTGTAAAATTCCTTTTGCATCAAAATCTGTTGGTTTTGAAGAAGTTCCCTTTGAAGGAAATTCTAAGTTTAAATAATTTCGGTCTTTTCATAGGTATGAATCAGCGTTCCCTTGGATATTGAAAATTTGTTCTTTATTATCAAATATTTTTTGTTGAATAATTGGAATTAAGTTTGCTGCCTTAATTGCACCTAAATTAATTGAAGGATCACCATATTCAAAAGTGTCTTGTGAGCTAAAATTAATAACATAATCATTTGAGTTATTATTTGGATCTTTAAATCCTAAAAATGAAATGGTTTTGCTAATCTCTTTACCTATTTCATCTGCATTATTCAATGTTAATGTGAACGAGATACTTTGATCTTGGTCATTTGGATTTATTTGAGAAATAACAATATTTGAATTTCAATTAAAATCTGTTGGAATTGAAGTAGGAATACTAAAAATTTGATTTTTATTATCAATTATTTTTTGCTTAATTCAACTTTCATTTACAGATGAATCAGATGCTTTAACTGAGCTATTTCCAAATATGAAATCAGTTACATTATTGAAATTTATTTCATATGGTGTTATTGTGCTTACAATATTTATTGGTATATTATTGTATTCTTTTATGATGTCTCCTTGATTATTTGTAACCAACAAATTAACTTGATATGAATTTGGTACGGAAGATTCAAAAGTTAAAGTTTGCGTATTCTGATTTGTTAATTTTAAGTTTTGGTCACTGCAAGTTCAAGAATAATTATATGACCCACTTGGTTGGACATCAGCACTTAATTTATAAGATTTATTTATGTCATAAGAGGCTTCAACATTAACAAAAACATCATAATCATTAACATTAATTTCAATATCTTTTTGCGCTAATTGTTTTGATTTTTGAGCATCTGATCAAACTATTAAAGATACTGAAAAATTACCAGATGTTTTGGGTTTAAAACTAACTTGATTTTCATTAATTCTTAAATTTAAATCATTTGCTGATGGGGAACTTCATTCGAAATATGCATTTGCATATGATGGTTGAATATTTGCAATAATTGAATAATTATTAAGTATGTATAATGTTTTATTGATATCTCCAGATAAAGTTATACTGTGTGTTGGTTCTGCATCATCTGATTTGGAAATAATAACTTGTTCTGTTTTTTGGCCTATTAATTTATGATTGTTATCATAAACAGAACAAGTTATTTGACAAGTTCCTGTTGCAATAGCTTCAAATTGGATAACACTTTTATCTAAACTTGATATAGATGTAAAATATTGATTTGGTAATGTTCATTCATATGATATATTGGAAGTTTGTGGATCTACTCTTGCTTCCAATGAGTATGATTGATTTTGTTCAAACTTGAAATTTTCATTTGAAAGTATTGAAACATTAACACTAGATGTTGAAACATCTTCTACTAATATATTAATTGCTTTAGATGCAACAACTTTCCCTTCTTTGCTTGCTTCAACAGTTAATTTGTATTCATCAGCTTTATCAACAATAAAAGATACTTGTTTTTTCTTATCTGTATTATTAACAATTCTTAGTGATGGATCTGATGATTTTCATGAATAACTTATTTCACTATCAAAAGGAAAAATATTTGCTTCTAATGAGTATTCAACATTTATTTCATATGAAGGAAGAGAATTGCTTATATTTATTTCAAAATTCTCATTTGAACTATCTGAATTATTTGATGAAGCATTATGAGAACAAGAAAGAACAACAAACACTGGCGAAATTGAAACTATAGATATTGCGTATGGAAATAATTTTTTAAATTTCATACTATCAAAATTATAGTATATTTTGATAACATTTTAATAATGAAAAGTTCAAAAGAAATTAGACAAGCTTGAATAGATTACTTTGTTTCCAAAGGACATCTTTTTGTTGAATCAAAATCATTAATACCCCAAAATGACCCTTCTTTACTTTGAATAAATTCAGGAGTTGCAACTTTAAAAGATTATTTTTCCGGAAAGAAAAAACCACCTTGCAATAGATTGGTGAATTCTCAAAAATCAATAAGAACTAATGACATTGAAAATGTTGGTGTTACTGCAAGACATCATACATTCTTTGAAATGTTAGGAAATTTCTCCATAGGTGATTATTTCAAAAAAGAAGCAATTGAATTTGCTGATGAGGTTGTAACAAAAGTATTTGGTTTAGAAAAAGATAAAATTTATATTACTTATTTTGAAGAAGATTTAGAAGTAAGGGACAAATGAATTTCATTAGGATATGATAAAAGCCATTTAATTCCAGGTTCAAGAGACTTAAATTTTTGAGACGTTGGTTCAGGACCTTGTGGACCTAATACAGAAATTTTTTATGACAGAGGAGAAAAATACCATAAAGGCGGGCCTGAATTGATAGCTAATGACATTGAAAATGATAGATTCATCGAAATATGAAATATTGTTTTTTCTCAATATAACAATTTAGGAAACAATGAATATGTAGAATTGGCTCAAAAAAATATAGATACAGGAGCTGGATTAGAGAGAATTGTTTCAATTCTTCAAGATGGCCCAACCAATTTTGATACTGATTTATTTTTACCAATAATTCATGAAATAGAAAAACATTCACCTTTTAAATATGATATTGAAAACTATTTTAAAAAAGATCCTAAACAAGAAATTATCAATAAATATTTTAAAGTTATTGCAGATCATATGAGAGCAGTAACAAACGCAATTGGAGATGGAGAAAAACCTTCTAATACTCAACGTGGGTATATTATTAGAAGATTAATAAGAAGAGCATATTATGCGGGAAAAAAATTAGCTATTAAATCTAAAACATTTTTACATTCACTAGTAAAAATAGTTGTTGATTCATTAATTTTTAATGTTGATGTAAAACACGTTGAAGAAATTATCAAAAAAGAGGAAGAAACTTTTTCTCAAACAATTGAACAAGGAAGAAAAATATTAGAAGATGAGATGCAAAAATGCCAAGAAAAAGGAAACAGAGAATTTGATGTCAATATAGCATTCAAATTATATGAAACATTCGGTTTCCCAATTGAAATGACAAATGACATTTTGACTGAAAATAATTTAAAACTTGACTTTAAAAAATTAGAATCTCTTAAAGAAGAACACTCTAAAAAATCTAAATCTAATAATAATGTAGTTACATTTGCAAAACAAATTAACTCATTAACAAATATTACATCTAACATTAGTAAATTTATTGGATATGATCATTTAGAATTAAAAAATGCTGAAATATTATATTTAATGAATGAAAATGAAATAATTGATAAATCAAAAACTAATGAGGTTTCTTACTTAATTTTGAAAGAAACTCCATTGTATGCAACAAGCGGTGGACAACATCATGATTATGGATATTTAGTTCAAAATGGAAAAAAAATAGAATTATTAGATGTTTTTAAAGATAAAAATAATAATAATATTCACATTGTAAAAGGTGAAATAGATTCTAAATTACCTATTGATGTTTACGTGAATCCAGAAGTTAGATTAGGTCTAATGAGAAAT
>CASFBV010000013.1 GCA_949293065.1 uncultured Mycoplasma sp. | reverse complement strand
CCAAGATTTACAGATCGTGCTGAATTATTTATCAATAAAAAAGAATTTGCAAATATGTTCACTGAGTTATCTGACCCAATAGATCAATTAGAAAGATTTGAAGCACAACTAAAAGAAAGAGAAGCTGGTAATGATGAAGCAAATGAAATTGACTGAGATTTTATTGAAGCATTAGAATACGGAATGCCACCAGCAGGTGGGTGTGGAATTGGTATTGACCGTTTAGTTATGTTATTAACTGAAAATGTTTCAATTAGAGAAGTTTTATTATTCCCACACATGAAGGCGGAAAAATAATGAAAAGAAAAATGTTTGCTTTTGATTTGGATGGGACACTTTTAAATAGTGAAGGTAAGATAAGTGAAAAAAATGTTCAGGCTTTAGAATCTGCTAGAAAAAATGGTCACATTTTAGTAATTTCAACTGGAAGAAATTACATTTATACTCAAATGGCTTTAAAACAAGATTGAGGACTATTTGATTATTATGTTGGATGTAATGGCGCTTTAATTCATTCAATTAATTCAAGAAAAATAATTGAAAGAAATAACAAAATTAATTTTGATTTTATTATGGATCTTATTTTAGAAATAAGAGAAATTGGTGGAACAATCCAAGTTTCAACAGAATGAAACGTATTTACAGATATCTACATTGAAGAAGAAAGATACTTTTTTAGTCAAACTTTTAAGGAAAGATTGATTGACCCATTTCCAAGTGTTTTTGAAATGAGTGATGAAGATAAAGAACGAATTGTACAAATATCTGTTCATTTTGAAGAACATAATGTTAAAAAAATGTGAGAGAAGTGAAACAAAGAGTATGGTAACCAATATGAATTTACAATCACTTCAAAAAATAATATAGATATTAATCTTAAAGATATTAGTAAATTAAGTGGAATTATTGAAGTTATGAAAATTGAGGAAATTCCATTTGAAGATGTTTTTGTTTTTGGAGACAGTGAAAACGATATGAAAGCACTTGGCTATTTTAATAATACTTATGCAATGGGAAATGCTTTTGATAATGTTAAAAAAATAGCTAAAAATATTATTGGTGACAATGATACAGATGATATTTCAAAAGTTATTTTAAAAAATCTATAACAATGATTCAATATATTCTTCAAAGTTTCTGTGTTTTTTCTTAATATTTTCCATCGAATCATTGACTATGATTTCACCATTTTTCAAAAACATAACTTTATCACAAAGTAACTGAACTTCACTCATATCATGAGATACTAAAATAACAGTAATACCCATTTCCATTGAATAATCTTTAATAAAATTTTTAATTCTTGTTCTAATAGAAATATCTAATCCGGTTGATAATTCATCTAAAAAGATAATTAAAGGTTTGTGAATTAAAGCTAAAAGAACATTCAATCTTTGCTGTTGTCCTCCTGATAATTTTGAAGCTCTACGGTGATAATATTCGTCAATACCAAATATCTTAATTAAAGCATTAAATTCATCATTATTTAATTTAGATCCATAAATATCAATCATAAATTTAATTACTTCTTTTACAGAAATAGCAGGTGGATATGAAGAATCCTGAAATTGAATTCCAATTTTTTCTTGGAAATTTTTTTCATAATCAAATAAATATTCGATTGTTCCACTTGTTGGTTTATTTAATCCGGTTAATATTTCAACTAATGTTGTTTTACCTGCTCCATTTCCTCCAAGTAAAGCAACATTTTCATTTTCAAATATTTCCATATTGATATTTTTTAAAACAACTTTGTCACCAAATGTTTTTTTAAGATTTGTAACTTTTAAAATTGGTTTTTGGTGTTTTACTTCTGGTTTTTGAATTCTATATCTTCTATTAATTCCTTCTAAATTATCCAAAGCATTCAATATACTTTTTGAATGAATATTATTTCTGTTAATTTCAAAATTGTATTTTTTAGCCATTATCTTGCACTCCATTTAAATGTTTTTAGTGTGATTCCTCCAAATAATAAAGTTCATGCAAAAGGCATCACAAGATTTAGAACTTTATCATAAGTTGTATAAATATCGATTGGTTTTCCTGCCTTATCTAATGTTGCAAATGTCTGATGAATATTAAAAATATTAGAAGATGCATCTAATTGAAGTTGAATAATACCATTTACTGGTTTTGCTAATAAACTTAAATCATATTGACCATTTCAAGATTCAATAATTAAAGCTGTTGGATATTTGAATGGTGTAATATAACTTATGTAGTAAAGACCATCAACCGCTTTAACCATTGAAACTGGCAACACTTGAGCAGCTAAAAATTCTGAAATAATTAAAACGGGAATTCCAATTCCTTGAATAGATAAAGTTGATTTACTTATTGACGAAACAAATATCCCCATACTTGTACTTACAATTATGTTCATCAATGTTCCTCAAACAACTCCACCTCAATTAACATATTTCAACATATCAATCATAGATGGAGCAATTATCTTAACTGGAGAATCACTAATTACCCTTCCGTTATTCAAATACTTAATTAAGATTAAAATAGCAATTCCAATAGTTGTAATAGTTGAAACAATCATAATTAAAATGTAATAAGCAGAAATAGTAAGTATAAACATTGATGGTTTTATTGGTGTTACACCAATTCTTTTTAATAATGAGGAATTTTTAAATTCAAATAAAGCAGTTGGTAAAACAGTTAATCCTATAGTTGTTGCAGGAATTGCAACAATTGAGCCTAGTAACTGATCATATCCTAATAATGTTGCTAATATAGCAATGAAAATAACTGGGAAAGCAAAAGCAAAAAAAGGACCAGTAATAGATTTCCAAAAATGTAAATTTATAATATATAAAATTGATTTCATATTTATATATTATATATAAATGAAACAAAAAAAAAAAAAACATAATAAAATTATGTTATGTCTTTAGAATTTGGAACAGCCGGAATTAGAGGTGTTGTAGGAAGTGATAAAAATAATTTAAATGAAGCACACGCTGCACAAGTTTTTGAAGCATTTGCAAAATATATAAACAAGAAATTTTCAAAATCTAAAACCAAAACTATTGTTATTGGAAGAGATAATAGAATTAAAGGAAAAGAATTTGCTAATCTTGCTGTAAAAATAATGTCTCAAAATGGAATAAAAGTTTACTTTAATAATAAAATGCTTCCAACTCCTTTCATAAGTTTTCTAATAAAACACAAAAAGGCAATAGGTGGAATCAACATTACTGCAAGTCATAATCCAAAGGAATATAATGGTATCAAGCTTTATAATCATTTAGGTTATCAAATGCTACCAAATGAAATTGCGAATGTTAAAAAACAATTTAAAAAATATGATCAGTATATTTCGTTAATAGACAAAAAAATTATTTTAGATAAAAATGATAAGAAAAACATTTTAGAAATTAAACAAAAAGATATTAATTATTATGTTAAAAGTGTTTGTACTTTAAATAATAAAAAAATTGATTTATCAAACATTAAAATTGTTTATTCATCATTACATGGAACAGGGTATCAATTTTTAAAAAATATTTTTAAAAAGCTAAAAGCAAATGTTATTTATGAACCTAATGAAATTAAAGAAGACAAAAATTTCTCTTTTGTTTCAAATCCTAATCCAGAAAGTAAAGAAGCATTTAAAAATACTATTAAGTTAGCAAAAGAACAAAAGGCAGATTTAATCTTAATAACAGATCCTGATTCTGACCGTGTCGGAGTTGCTTACAAATCTAATAATGAATTTAATTTAATTAATGGTAATGAAAATGCAATTTTAATTACTGATTACCTTTTAAATAATAGAAAAATAAAAAATAATAGCTACTTAGTTTATTCATTTGTATCAACTTCATTACCAGCAAAAATGTGTAAAGAAAAAAATATTAAGTCATATATTACAGAAACAGGATTTAAATGAATAGGCCAAAAAATAAATAATTTAAAAAATAAAGAAAATTTCTTTTATGGATTTGAAGAATCTTATGGATCATTAATAAATGAAAAAATAGCTCTTGACAAAGATGCTATTCAAGGTGTTGTTGCGATTTTAATTATTGCTTCAATGGCAAAAAAACAAAATATGAATTTAAATGATAAATTAAATCAAATATATCAACAATATGGTTATATGAAAGCAAAATCTTTTTCATTTGATTTAAAAGATAAAAAACAATTAGAATCAATTAAATTGAAATTTAAAAAAATAAAATTTGAAAATGCTGCCTTTTATGATTATTCAAAAGGAATTAGAGATATCGAACCAAATGATATGTTATCTTATGAATTTAAAAATTCATCTAATTGAATTTCTTTAAGACCATCAGGCACAGAACCAAAATTTAAAATTTATATTCATGTCTTAGAAAAAACAGAAAAAGAATCAGAAAAATTATTCAATTCTTTATTTAAAACAATTAAAGAAAAATTAGAATTATAGTTTTTTTAAGTATTCAATCATCTTATTAAAAGCAAGAAATGATGACTTTGCAATTACTTTATTTATTTCTTTTTTGTCAGTATTTGATTTTCCAATTTCATCACTAACTGCTTTGATACAATAAAATTTAATTTTATTTTTTTGGCAAGTATGAGCTATTGCACAAGATTCCATATCAATTAAATGTAAATTTAATTCATTTTCAAATTTTTTAAAATATTTAGCATCCTCAATAAAAGCATTTCCTGACCCGATATTAATATCTTCTTGATAATTTGAAATCAAATCATTTTTAAAATATTCTTCTTCCCCTGGTATTTGCCCTCTTTTATATCACGGTGTATGAGCGTCAAAATAATAAAATTTTGTAGGAATTGCAACATCATATAGTTTAAATTTTTTAAGTGATCCAACAGCTCCATAATTTCAAATTTGATTAACTTTAAAATTATCAATTAAAAATTGGGTAGCCATTGCAGCATTAACAAGACCAATTCTTGAATGAATTACAAATATTGTTTTTTTATTAAATTCATATTCTCAAACATCAAAAATACTTTCATGTTTTTTTATTAGTTTAAATTCATTCATTTTTTGGATTTCGTTATTATCAGCGATTATTAACCCTATTTTATTTTTATTATTTTTTATTTTTGTTGAAGAAATGTTTTGTAATTTTTTGTTTGAATAATAAAAGACTTTAATTCTTGGTTCTAATTGCTGATATTGATTTTTTAATCAATCTTCATATTGTTCATCTTCATTATTTCTAATTCCTCTAACTATATTAAAACAATTTAATTTTTTTGCAACATTAGTCATCATTTCACTTTTATTGATTATTATTTCTATTTTAGGATTGCTCTTATAAATTTTTTCTATTTGTTTTTTAGAATCTAAAAAAGTTTGATTTCTTTCTTTATTTTCAGATCAAGAAATCACAATATAAATTTTTTCAAATTTATCAAGTGCTGAATCAATTATAAATTTATGACCTTCATGAAAAGGGTCAAATGATCCTGGAAAAATAGCATTTTCTTTTGTTGATTTTTTCATAATAAATTTAATTTCTTTGATTTTTATATAAAATTTTCAATTTTTTTAAATATATTATATATTTAAGTTTTTTGAATTAAAAAAAATAAAAATTTTGAGCAAAAATATTTATATAATCAATGGTAAATATG
>CASFBV010000012.1 GCA_949293065.1 uncultured Mycoplasma sp. | reverse complement strand
TCTTAGATTGTTCATCTTTATTAGGCGAATCATTACCTCGCAATTTAAAAGAAAATAATGAAGTATTATCTGGAATGATTAATTTGAGTGATGAATTAATTTACAAATGTACAAAAACATCAAATGAATCTGCTCTTAATTCAATTATTAATCAATTAGAAAATATTTTAAAGAATAAATCAAATATAGAAAGAATTTCTGAAAAAATTGTTAAGTGATTTTTGCCTATTGTTGTTTTAATTTTTTTAATTACATTTATTGTTTGATTGATTCTTTCATATTTAAATATAAAATTAGATTTTTTTCATGTAGATCAAATTGATTATTCTAATCCATTTGCAGTAGCTATCAATCATGCGGTTGCAGTATTGGTTATAGCCTGTCCATGTGCTTTTGGTATAGCAGCACCTGCTGCAATATATTCTTCATCTGGTCTTGCTTCTAAACATAAAATATTATTTTCATCTGCTTCTGTTTATGAAAAAATGAACAAGATAAATTTTATAGCTTTTGATAAAACAGGAACATTAACAAACGGTCAATTGAAAGTTATTGAACAAATAGGAGTCAAGAAATATAATGACATTATTTTAAGTATGACTTCAAATTCTAATCATTTAATTTCACAATCAATTTCAAATTTTTTAAAGAATAACAATTTTTTAAAAATGGAAATTAAAGAAATTGAAGGATATGGAATTTTGTCTAATTATAAAAATCAAAATGTATTTTTAGGTTCGATTAAATATTGTCAAAAAAATAACTTTGTATTTGATATTGAAATAAAAAATACAAATAAAGTGGTTGCTGTTTTTGCTATAAATCGACATGTAGTTACTTATTTTGTTTTAGAAGATACGATAAAAGAAAATGCCTTAAATACTATTAGTAAAATAAAAGAAATGAATATAATTCCAATGATAATTTCAGGAGATAGAAAAGAAGTTGTTCATGAAATTTCGCAAAAATTAAATATTGAAAATTTTTATTATAATCAACTACCTATTGAAAAACAAGAGATTTTAAAAAAATATCACAAAAATATTTTTGTTGGAGATGGAATTAATGATGTTTTAGCTATTAAAGAAGCAGATGTATCAATAGCATTTTCTTCTGGTTCTGATATTACCAATTCAATTGCAGATATTTCTTTGTTAGATAAGGATATTTCATTGGTATATAAAAGTATTGTATTATGCAAAAAAACCATTAAAGTGATTAAGTTTAATTTTATTTGAGCTGCAATTTTTAATTTAATTTTTATTCCACTTGCTATTATAGGAATTGTTCCTGTTTGAATTGGTGCTGCAATTATGACTTTATCAACTTTTGTTTTATTAATAAATACTTTATGATCAAGAAGAAAAAATGAAAAGTTTTTAAATCAAAAAATGTAGAGTAGTTAAATTTAAAAATAAAATTAAACAATTTTAGGAGTGTTATAGATTATTATTTATTTATTCAAATTTATTCAAATTTATTCAAATTTATTCAAATATTATATATAATATTTGGCGGAGTTAAAAAATGTCAAAAATTATAGAGAATGACATTCTTTCCTTCATAAGAGAAAAAAAGATTGTCAAAACTAAAGAAATTGAAAAGAAATTCAAACTTAGTCAATCATCTGCACGAAGATATTTAATTAATATTGAACAAAAAGGAATTATTACTCGGGCATTTGGTGAAATTATTTTAAGAGAAGGTAAAAATTTTGAAGATCAAGACTTCAATTTAAAAATTAACTCCAATATTGAAGCTAAAAAGAAAATAGCTGAGTATGCTTCAAAACTTTCTCAAAACTATAAAACTATTTTTATAGATTCAGGAAGCTTGTGCTATTTTCTATTAGATTATTTAGATAAAAAAGTAGAACTTTTTACTAACTCATTAATTAACTTAAGAAGAGCAATTGAATTAGGTTTTGAAAATGTAAATATTTTAGGTGGAAAATACAAACCAGAAACTAGCTCAATTGTTGAATTTGATGAAAATGAACTAAAAAGAATTGTGTTTCCAATATCATTTGTCGGTGTTAATGCAATTGATGATGAGGGTAATTTATATACCCCTGAAAAAAGAGAAGCCCAAGCAAAATGAAATATTATTAAGAACTCACAAATTACAATTGTTCTTGCAGAACAAGAAAAAATTGGAATTAAATCAACTTTTAAATTCAACAATGAACAAGCAAAAATTTTAATTGTTACAGATTCAAAAATTAAAAAATTTAAAAATAGTGAAATACAAATATTAAATACAAAATAAGGAGGAAATATGAACTTTAATGAATTCTTTAAGAATGATTGTATTCTTTTAGATAAAAGTTACTCTTCAAAAGAAGAAGCACTTAAAGATTTTGCTAAAGTTCTTGTTGAAAAAGGTTATGCTTCAAATGCAAAAAGAGTAGTTGAAATGGCTCTTAAACGTGAAGCAGAATCATCAACAGGAATTGGTGAAAATATAGCTATCCCTCATATTAGAGACGAAGTTATGAAAAAATCTGTTATCTTTTTTGCAAGAGTAAATGATGTAAATTGAGAATCATTAGATGGACAGCCAGTTAAATATGTGTTTTTTATTGCTTTAAATCCAAATAGTAGTGGATCACATGTTGAAATTCTAGCTGCTTTAATGAAATTATTTATGAATCCAGATTTCAAAAATTCATTATCTCAAGTTAATGACATCCCATCATTAATTAATTTAATGAATAAATACAATGAAGAAGAAAAACAAGAAGTAATTTCATCTGATGGGGGGGCATGAGATGTTGTTGCAGTTACAGCATGCCCTACAGGTATTGCTCATACATTTATGGCAAGAGATATGCTTGAAAAAGCAGCAAAAGAAATGGGTATTAGAATTAAAGTTGAAACCCAAGGTGCTGATGGAGCTAAAAATGTTTTAACAGATGAAGATATTAAAAATGCAAAAGGTGTAATTATTGCTTGTGATAGAGTTGTTGATTTATCAAAATTTGTTGGTCATCCAAATGTTTTAGAAATGGGAACAAAACCTGTTATTAAAGATGCTCATGGAGAAATTCAAAAAATATTAGATGGTAAAGGTGAAAAATTTGCCGGTAAAGCAAAAGTATCAGAAGATTCATCAAAAGATGGTGAAGCTGAAATGTCATTTAATAAATTTGGAAAAAGAGCATATAAATCATTAATGACAGGGGTTTCATACATGTTACCATTTATCATTTTTGGTGGTATTTTAATTGCTTTAGCATTCTTGATTGATATGAAACATTCAGATGCAGGTTCAGCATTTGGAACAGTTAACCCAGTAGCAAAATGATGCAAAAAAATAGGAGATATTTCATTTGGTATGATGGTTCCTATTTTAGCAGCATATATTGCTTATGCAATTGTTGGACGTCAAGGATTATTACCAGGATTTATTGTTGGATTTATGGCAAAAGGAGATTTCTTCTTTAATCTAAATCCAAATACAGGTAAGATTCATTGATTAATGCTTCCAGGTGAAACAAATCCTGCTGGAGCAAATTCAGGAGTATTTGGTGCAATTGGTGGAGCATTCTTAGCTGCAACAATTCTAATTTTAATGACAAAACTATTTGCTATTCAAGTTAATACAAAAAATGGTAAAAAATCATGATTCCCATCATCACTAAGTGGAATTAAAAATATTTTATTAATGCCATTATTTGGAACATTCTTTGCAGTTATTACATTCTGAGTTGTAAATATTCCATTAATCTACTTAAACTGAGCATTTACTAAATTCTTAGATCTATTTAATGGAAAACCATACATTGCATGATTATTAGGATTAATCTTAGCAGCAATGATGTCAGTAGATTTAGGTGGACCTATCAATAAAGCTGCTTACGTATTTGGTACAACAGCTTTAAATACAGCACAACAATTAGGTAGTTCAGATGGTTCAATGGAAATGGCTGCTGCAATGGCTGGAGGTATGACAGCACCTTTAGGAATTGCGTTAAGTGTTACATTCTTTGAAAAACTATGATCAAAAGAAGATCGTGATGCAGGTTATGTAAACTACATTATGGGTCTAACATTTATTTCAGAAGGAGCTATTCCTTTAACACTTAAAAATCCAAAAGTTATGATCCCATCAAACATTATTGGATCAGCAACAGCCGGAGTTTTAATTGGTGCATTAAATGTTAAAATTGCTGCACCTCATGGAGGAATTCTAACAGTTGCTTTATCTAAATGCTGTTTAAATGATAATTGATCACAAGGATTAAAAACAGGTTTAGGAGTAGCATTCTTCATTGCAGCTGTTTTAGCTGGAGCGATTGTTTCAATGTTCTGTATCTATATTTTCACTAAAATGTTTGCAAACAAAAAAGGTCAAGATGGTACAGAAAAACCAGTTAAAAAATCAAAAAGATCAACTAAAAAAGAATTTGCAAAAGAAAATGTTCAAGCAATTTCAAATAACAATGTAAATTACAATTCACAATTATTATTAAAAAATAATTTAGCATTAGCTTATTAAGGAGTTAAGATGATTTATACAATTACTTTCTCTCCCGCAATTTACTATGTTATAAATACAGATAAAAAGTTCGATTCTAATGATTTGAATCGTGTAGAAGATTATGAGTTTTTACCAGGTGGTAAAGGGATTAATGCATCTATTGTTCTAAAAAGAAATGGTTTCGATAATAAAGCATTAACATTTTTAGGTGGATCTACAAAAAATCTTTTTATTGATTTAATGAAAAATGAAAATGTTGAATTAATTGATTTTGGTGCAACAAACGATACAAGAATCAATGTAAAAATGTTTGCTCAAAATGCGACATTTGAAGTAAATGGAGCAAGAGCTAAAATGAATTCCAAACAATATGAAAAATTGTTTGATTTCATCTCTAAATTAAAAAAAGAT
>CASFBV010000011.1 GCA_949293065.1 uncultured Mycoplasma sp. | reverse complement strand
CATTATGTATGGTTTTATTTGAACCTTGATTGGTTTAACTATCTCTTAGATTTGTCATATGGTTCACCCAATGCCTTTGGACCATTAGTACTATTTGACATTGCTATCAATTTATGAGATATTAAATCAAGTGATTTAGCCAATTTAGAATCCTCAGATTTTTCCTTGCTTCTTTGACTTCACTTACTAAATCCCTTGGATAAGAGATTTAATGCTGGTTTAGATAATATCATTAAAACAATTAATGTTAATAAATAAGGAAGCATCATTAAAATTGATTTAATATTGTCTCCTTTATCACCAAATAAGTTATTTGCTTGTTGTCCTAATGAAAATAGTAAAGCAAATATAATTGCTGTAAATGAAGCAACTAATGTTCTTCATCTTCCAATAATAACAATTGCTATTGCTAAAAATCCTAAACCTTCAACATTTACTTGTGATTTAAATGTTCCACCAGATGAAAATTCAGAAATATATATAGCTCCTGCAATTCCAGCAATTGCTCCTGAAATCATAATAGCTGATCATTTAACACGATTTACATTAATCCCTGCTGTATCTGCTGCCTGTGGATTTTCTCCAACAGATTTAAATCTTATTCCTCAACGAGTAAATGTTAATGCAATAAATGAAACAACAATAACAGCAATTGTTATGAACATTTTTAGTGAAAAGAATGAAATTAATTCATTGTTTTTTGAGTTACCAAATTCAAGACGATCAACATTGTAATTCATACTATTTGCTTCACCAAATAAATATAAAATTACTAATGTAATGGCTGGTGCTAAAATGTTTAAAGCAATTCCAGATATTGTTTGATTTCCTTTTAATTTAATAGATATTAAACCATGAAGAGATGAAAATAACATTCCACCTATTGCAGCCAGGACAAACAATAAAATATTAATTCATCCATTCATTGGCTCATTATTATATTTAGTTGCAGGAGCAATGATGTATGCAAAAATCATATATGTTGTTGCGCCTGCAACAATTACACCATTAATTCCTAAATTAATAATTCCAGCTCTTTCTGTAAAAATAATAGCAATTGAAGCTAATGCTAGAACACAAAAGTAAGGAAATAAACTAATGAAAAGTGATGACATTATTTACCTCCTTTATTTTTTAATCTTTGTTGTTCTTTTGCCTCTAATTCTTTTGTAGAATCATAAATTTTTTCTTCTTTTTGTTTTTTATATTGATCTAATATATTTTTTTTAATACCTTCATATTCTTGTTTTCAAATTGAATATTTTTCTTTTCTTTGAGCTCTAATATTATTCTTATCAAAGTAATGAGCTTCTGCTAATTGAATGTCTTTTTGTTTCTTTAATTTAGCAATAAATTCTAAATAAATTATTTGATCTTCTAGTGATAATTTTTCAAAATCAAATTTATGTCCTTTACTCAATTTCTTTTCAAAATCTATTGTTTTGTTTTTGAAATATTTATCAATTTCTCTTCATGATTTATGATGATTACTTCATAACTTCAATAATTTTTGTTTTTCGCTAAATCATGCAAAATGATATGCAAATCAATGACCTCAATTTTTTCAATACCTTTCACGATATTCTTTATGTTTTGATAATAAAATAAAATTCCGTGTTCATTGATAAGGCAAGAATTTGCTAAATACAAAGGCAAGAGCTGCTGAATAAATAAAGATACCTGAAATAACATCTGTCATTTCTTTTGGTAAGAAAGGATATGATGTTGTGTTTTGAGATCCAACATAAATTATTGAAAATATAAATGATGAGAATAAAATAGCAATTGGATTATCAAATACAATTAATGAAATTGCAACTGCATTAAATCCAACAAATAATGGACCGCTTGTAATATTAATATCAATTACTCCAAATTGTGTTGAAAAATATCAAACAAATCCGGCAAACCCACTTAATAAACCACTAATTGCCATTGTAATCATAATTAAATTCTTTTTATTTGTTCCTGAATAATCAGCGGCTGTTTGACTTAATCCAACCATTTTGATTTTATAACCGAATTTAGTAAATCTAATTACAACTCAAATTGCAATTGCAGATACAACTGCTAGTACAATTAAAATTCATGCTCATGCAGATGTATATCAAGAACCAAAGTCAATGAAGTAAAAACTTGGAACATCATATGAAGGAAAATAACCAGAAGTCAATCCTTGTGATCAATCGGTAATTGAAGTTAAGAAATCATCTCCAGAACCTTCTGCGCCCATATTTTCATGAGTTATAAATCTAATTAAAAAGAAAATTACTCAATTCAACATAATTGAAGTAACGACTTCATTTAATCCAAGATAAGCTTTTAGTGCTGCAATTATTAAAGCACAACCAATACCTATTGCTAATGATAAAAATATAGAAAGAATTACCATTCCATTAGATGCTGATCCATGATCTAAAATGGCTTTTCTTAAAATAACTAATGTAATAAATCCACTTGCCATCATCTGTCCGGCAACACCAATATTAAAAATTCCAGCTTTAAAACAAATCGATATTGCTAAACCTGAAAATACAAATGCAACTATAGTTGGTATAAAAATATTATTATTGTTTGAATCTTCAAAAAACGAAGCAAATACATCAAATGGGTTGTATCCAAAGAAAGAAATAACAATTATTGTAATAATGAAACCTAACAAAATAGATCAAAGAGAATTATAGAATTTTCTTCTGGCACTATAATTATGACTATTAAAAAATTTCTCTGTAAATCTATCTCATAAATTAGGTTTTGTTGTCTCTACTACTTGTGTGTTCATTATTTACTTCCTTTCCCTGCCATTAACATTCCTATTTCTTCTCTTGTGTATTGGTCAATAGGTTTAATTGAAACGATTTCACCTTTGTTAATAACAGCAATTGTGTCAGCTAATGCAAGAATTTCATCTAATTCATAAGATATTAATAAAATAGCTCTATTTTGTGCTTTATCTTCCAAAATTTGCTCATGAATATAATTAATAGCTCCTATATCAAGCCCTCTTGTTGGTTGAGTAATTAAAATAAAATCATGGTCTGAAATAATTTCTCTACCAACGATTGCTTTTTGTTGGTTACCACCAGAAAGAGCTCTTGCCTGAGCATACCCTTCTTTTGCTCCACGAACATCATATTGTTCAATAATTTGTTTAGTTAATAATTTTTTCTTTTTTGTATTTATAAATTTAAAGAACGCTTTATTAATAGCACTAATTGCAGAATTTTCAAATTCATAAGTTTCCTTATCATCTATTTTTCTAATAATTGAATTATCATTAATTGAAAAATCCAGAACTAAACCATGTTTATGACGATCAGCAGGAATAATTGAAATAAATTCTTTATTTTTATTTTTTGTACTATATTTTGTAATGTCTTGTTTTCCGTTTCTATTATTAATAAAAATTTTTCCTTTTTCAGGTTTTGAAATACCTGTAATAATTTCTTCAATTTCTTCTTGGCCATTACCTTCAACCCCGGCAATAGCAACAATTTCGCCTTTATGTATTGATAGATTTACATTTTTTAATTTTCTAAAATTAATATCTTTCAATTCAAAAGTAATTTCATTTGAAAAATTATGATTTGTGTTTTTTGATTCTACAATTTTTCTTCCAACCATATCAGCAGCAATAAAAGCAGGGTCAACACCAACTAATGAAGGATAATGTCTTATTACTCTTCCATGACGAATAATTGTTGCTTCATCAGCAATTTGTTTTATCTCTCACAACTTATGAGAAATGAAAATAATTGTTTTTCCATTTTTTTTAAGTTCGATAATAACTTTTAAAAGTTCTTCAATTTCTTGCGGTGTCAAAACAGCTGTTGGTTCATCAAAAATTAAAATATCTGCATCTCTATAAAGCATTTTCATTATTTCAACTTTTTGTTGAGTTGAAACAGTGGCTTCGCCTGTTTTTTGATCTAAATCAAAATCTAATTTATATTTTTGTTGAAATGCTTTGATTTTAATTCTTGATTTATTTAAATCTAAAAAACCACCAGGTTTTGTAAATTCAGAACCTAAAACAATATTTTGTAAATTTGTGTATGTGTCAACCAATTTAAAATGTTGATGAACCATTCCAATTCCTATATCAGAAGCTTGATTTGGATCTTTAATAATTACAGTATTTCCACCAATTTTAATGGTTCCACTTGTAGGAGTATATAAACCAAATAGAATTGACATTAATGTTGATTTTCCAGCACCATTTTCACCTATTAATGCATGAACAGTTCCTTTTCTTACTCTAAGGGTAATATCTTTATTTGCGTAAAATCCAGAAAACTCTTTTGTAATGTTCAACAATTCTAATTCGTACATTTTATCCTCCTATTTTATCCATTTATTGATATCACCAACAACCATGTTGAAATATCCATTATTTCCTGCACTCATACATCCATATAAAACATTTTTTAATTCAAAAACTGCTTTATTATATTCATCAATATTTCCAGATTTTTTTGCTTCATTAAATGCATCAATTTTTGTTTGATCTTTTGTTGTTTCTAATAACCCATTAGGACCAAAAAATTTAGCTTGTGCTTCATCAACAATTTCATCAAACCTTTGTGCATCATCTTTATTCTCTAATGTTGACTTAGATGCACCAACATACCCTAATTCAATTCCTCCGTTAACTGATAAATTTTCGATTTTGTTTTCTTTTGTATTAAATATTTTTCCATCTTTAATTGCTCAATTAGTATTTGTTTGATCAGGATATAAAATTGGATCTTGAACTTTTGTGCTAATTCCAGTTAAAAAACATAATGCTTTAAATGTTGCAATGCCTATTCTTTTTTCAGATGAAGTAATAAATAAATTTGAATAAGATGAACCATATGAAATGGCCATATTTGAATCTACTCCAACAACTCATTCTTTATTTTGTTTTCCTGTTTCCCTAATAATATTTGCAGCTGTTTTTGATCAATCACCAGCAACAGGCATTGTTACAGCTGGTGTTGGTTCTTTAAAAATCCCACTTCCATTTCCAGTAACTGAAAGTTTAAAATCTTCCTTAGTTTCAGGATTATTATCTGTATATGAAGTATTTAAAAATACTTTTTGATCATTTTTATAAATATTTGTTCAAACTTTTTTAGAATCATCATCTCCTTGTTCATCATTTCAAGCTCTCATGCCTTCATAAAATCCATAATTAAAGTTTGTAGAACCGGAAGCATCAGCACCTGCTGTTGTATTTAAAATTCTTTTATTTTTATTTTCTTCTCCTGGATACTTTTCACCAAAAAATTTTGATACAGAATAACCAACCAAGAAAGATGATTCTTGTGTTTTGAAATTTAAAGATAAAGCTTGCCCAGGCTCTAAATATGTAGATACATCTCAATCGATAGAGATAATTTTAATATTCTTATCTTTAATCTTTTGCTTATTTGATCCAACATTTAACCATTTTGAAAACGGACTTTCTTGTGATCATCCAACTAAAACTCAAATTTTATATCCCTTACCAAGAGCATTATTATATGCTTGAAACATTTGTCCTGTTGATGTTGATTTAGGGGCTTGATATGTATTTTTTGTTGTTCCTGTAGCACTTGAAAACTTTTGAATTGCTTCTCAAACCATTTGATTAAATGAATTATCATTAACTTTTGCAGAAGATGTGATTTGAATAATTGGCTGATCGAAAAGTGCTTTATATTCTTCGCTATTTTTAGGTTCTTGTTTAATTTGTTCCGACGCTTCTTTTATAGCATCTAAAACATTCCCAAATGTTCCATCTAGATTACCTATATCACTATTACTATTTTTATTTAAACATGAAGTAACAAAAAGAAAGGGGATTGTTGAAATTGATGCAAGACCTAATCCTAGAATCAATTTCGCTTTTTTCATAAAATCTCCTTGTCATTAAAATCTTAAAGTCATATCTATTATTAAATATGTTTATTTAATAAAAAAAAATATTTGTTACAAATTTGTAACAATAATTTTAAATATTAAAATTTGAAATCAATGTTGCAATAATTTTATTTTTAGGTAACTTTTTATTAAAAAATAGTATTATTTTAATCGTTATGATGAACAAAAATAAAAAGAGAAATATTATTATTGGAACTGCTATAACAACTACATTAGCTGCTATCCCAACTAGTTATTATTTTGTTTCTGAAAAAATTGCTAAAGATAATAAAGCAAAAGAAATAAATACTTTTGTGGAAAAAAAATTAAACAATTATAATCAACCACAAAAAAATAATTCTTTTGTTAAAGGGGTTGATGTTTCATCATATTGTGAACTTATTGAAAACTTCTTATTTCAAAACAATATAAAAAAAGCTGATGGTTCATGATATAAATATGATGAAATTTTTACAAATAACTATAACGGGCAAACTATATATGAATATGTAAACAATAATTTCTTTTCTTATTATGATGAAAATGGAAATAGAATTTATGACAACATGTTTGCTATTTTAAAAAGATATGGAACTAATTCAATAAGACTAAGAGTTTGAGTTGACCCATATGATGAAAATGGTAAATCATATGGTGGTGGACATAATGATTTAAATACAACTTTAAATATAGTGAGGGAAGCTAAGAAATATGGATTTAATAGTTTTAAAATCGATTTACACTATTCTGATTTTTGAGCCGACCCAAATAGACAATCAAGACCAAAATCTTGAAATGATTTAACTGAAGAACAATTAACATCAAAAATTTATGAATATACACAATCAACAATTAATTCTGTATTAAATGAAATTGAAGAAAATGATAAATTGATTGTTCAAATTGGAAATGAAATTGATAATGGAATATTATGAAAAATTAATGATAATAATACTGTTTCAAAAACATCTATTGAGCAATCTGTTATCTATCTTGATTCAGCAATTCAAGCAGTGAAAGATCTTAATATTAAAAATATTGAATTAGGTTTAGGTTTTGGTGGATTTGGAAATGTAACCACTTTCAAAGAAAGATTTTCAAGTGTTATTGAAGAAGTTGATAACATATATCTTTCTTTTTATCCAAATATGTCTAAAGATCCACAAGATAATATATATTTTCAATTGATTAGAAAAATACAATTATTCAAAGAATTTTTTCCAAATCAAAATATTTATTTAGGTGAGTTTTCATTACCTTTCAAATCAAGAGAAGAATATTTAATTAATACAAATAATGCTTTATCAATCGGTAACACAAAAATATCAGATGGGTCTCCAGTATCACAATTTAAATTATTATATGATTGCATGAATGTTCTATCAAATATATTACCAAATGAAGAAACTGGATTATATTGATGAGAACCAGCTTTTCTTGCTGAAGGAAGATTATCTTGAACAACCAAAGAAGGAATAAAACATTTATTGCCTTATGAAAGTTTAGGTGAAGATATTTCTAATTTTAAAGATATTAAT
>CASFBV010000010.1 GCA_949293065.1 uncultured Mycoplasma sp. | reverse complement strand
TTCTTCTTTTGTTAATTCTTTTTTATTTTTTTTGTTTTCAATAATATCTAAAATTGTCATAACAAATAAATTCTTCTAAAACAAATTATATCGTTTTGCATATTTTTAAATAGTGTAAAGTTAATGAAATTTTTATAAATTTGATAAAATTAAAATTACAAATTGAATAGAGAAAGGTTGCTAATGGCAATCTTTCTATTAAAATTAGGAGAGTAATTTGATTCAAAAAATTAAAGAAAAAATTAATTTTGATATTAATTCAATTCAATTTGTAAAAAGAGATGGACTTGTTTTTTTAGATATTGAACTTCCTGAAAAATCGCTAAATGAAATTGAAAAGAAATCTAAAATTATTTTAGATATAATCAATGAAGTTGATAATAGTGATAGTGATTACTATGTAAATATCTATTCAAGTGGAACTGAAAAAGAAATAAATTTAAAAAATATTAATTTTTATTTAGATCAATATATATTAATTAAAGTTAATAAACCTTATTTAAATAAAAATGAATTAGAGGGACACTTAGTAGAAAATAATATTAATGATCTTGTAATAAAAATTAACAATAAAGGTAGAATACAAAAACTAAAAATCTTAAAAGAAGATATACATTTCATAAAAACAACTGCAAAAATTAGAAAGGAAAAATAATATGGCATCACAAAATAAAAAAAATATTTTAGAATTAATTAATTTTGTATCAACAACAAAAAATATTGATAGAAAAATAATTATTGATTTTTTAAGAAATTCTATTCAAAGAATTGTTAATTCTCAATTAGATCCTGATGCTGAAATAACACTAGAAATTAAAGATGATGAATTAATATTGTCTAACTTAAAAAAAATGGTTATTTCAGATGATGAAGAATATAAAAATGATTCTGAAATTGTAGACATTCATTTATCAAAAGCTAGAGAAATTGATCCTAATGCAAAAATAGGAGATACTGTTGCATCTCAAATAACTTTTGATAATTTTTCTAGATCTCTTTATTCTAAAATAGAACAATCTTTTAGAATTGAAATTATCAATTGAGAAAAAAGAAGAATTTATGAAAAATACCAACCATTAATTGGAACAGTTGTAGAAGCAAAATTAGAAGAAGATTTTGGTGGAAGAGGAGCAACATTCACATTAGAAGATGGAACACTTTGTTATATGCCATCTAAATATCAAAATCAAAATATCAAATTAACTGAAAAAAAATATCACAATGTAACAATTGAAGAAGTTTATGAAAATTCAAAAAGTTATCAAGTTTTAGTTTCAAATGATTCTCCTAACAAAGTAAGAGAGATTTTGAGACGTGAAATTCCTGAAATTGATAGAGGAGAAATTCAAATTGTTGGTATTTCAAGAATTAAAGGTGAAAGATCAAAAATTTCATTTAGAAAAAATCCTAAATATGAAGGTGAACTTGATGTTATTGGATGTGTTGTAGGTCAAAATGGAGAAAGAATTGACCGTGTATGTGCTGAATTTGGAGAAAAAATTGATGTAGTTTTATATTCAGATAATATGTATGAGTATATTTCTAATGCTTTGTCTCCAGCTAAAATTGTTTCAATTAATAAAAAAGCTGGAACAAATGATTATTTAGTTGTTGTTCCAAATAGACATAATACTGTTGCTATTGGTAAAAAAGGAATTAATGTCAAATTAACTGTTGAATTAATTAGAGTTAATATTGATATTTGCTCATATTCATATGCTATTGAAAATGAAATTCAAATTAATTGAAATGGAAATGTAACCCCTGACGAATTAGAAAAAATTGACTCTGGATATGTTGATAGTCAAGCATATATTACTAGTGGAAGCTTGACAAACAATAATAGAAGAAATAATAGAAATAAATGAAATAATATTTCTTCAAATTTAGATTTTGCAAAAGAAATCGAAGAATACAATATAGAAATTCTTTCTTATGAACCTGTGGATTATTCTCAATTTGAGATTGAATCTAAAAAACCAAATTCTTCAATAGAGGATATAGAATCAATCGATGAGGAAGAATTAGATAAACACGAAATTGAAAAAGTTAATAAGAATTTTAAATTTGACAAAGAAATAGCTGGAGATATAAATCTAAGTGATTATGATTTTATTGATTTTGACGAAGACGAAGACGAATAATTGATGATTTCAAGAAAATGTATTGTCACTGGAAAAATAACTCCAATTGATAATTTAATAAGATTTGTTTTAACAAAAGATGGCCAAATTCATTTAGAAAAGGACAAAAAAATTTATGGTCGTGGAGCTTATTGTTTGAAAGATAAAGATACTATTGAATTATTATTTAAGAAAAGAGTTTTAAACAAATCTTTTAAAAGAAATATTTCTCAAGAAGTTTATGAAAGTTTGAGAAAGGAGGTAATAGATTATGTCAAAAAATAAAAATAAAAGAGCCTCTAATGACGAACAAATTAAAAGTCAGTTAATTGATGTCAAAGTTGAATTAAAAGATGGAACATTCATTTTTACAGGACCGATGTCAATTAATGATTTTTCAAAAAAAATAAATAAACCAGCAAATGAAATTATTACTAATTTTTTCAAAAAAGGAATACTTTATAATTTAAATTCTGTTTTATCAGAAGAAGAGATAGCTGAAATTTGCTTTGATTATGGATTTGATTTCAAAAAAGAAATTGAAATGAATGAATCAAATTTCATGGATTATTTTGAAATAAATGAAGACGAAGAAAATCTAGAACCAAGACCACCAATTATCACTATTATGGGTCACGTTGATCATGGTAAAACAACTTTGATTGATAAAATTAGGAATTCAAACATTGCGGCTGGAGAAGAAGGTGGTATTACTCAACATACTGGAGCTTATCAAGTAAAGCATAAAAACAAAATAATAACTTTCTTAGATACACCAGGTCATGAAGCATTTACAGCAATGAGATTAAATGGTGCAAAAGTAACAGATATCGTTATCTTAGTTGTTGCAGCAGATGATGGAGTTATGCCTCAAACACTTGAAGCAATCGATCATGCAAAAGCAGCAAGTGTTCCAATAATTGTTTTTGTTAATAAAATGGATAAACCTGGTGCTGATCCAGAGAAAGTAAAAGCTGATTTATCTAAGCATGATATTCTCTGTGAAGAATGAGGTGGAGATACAACTTTCATTTATGGTTCAGGATTAACAGGAAAAGGAATTGATGATTTATTTGAAGCAATTCTTTTACAAGCAGATGTTTTAGATTTAAAAGCTAACAAAAATCGTTCACCTATTGGAACGGTTATTGAAGCAAATATCTCAACTGGTAAAGGAACAATAGCAACACTTATTGTCACAAATGGAACAATTTTAAAACGTGATTTTATTGTTGCAGGTTCTAATTACGGAAGGATTAAAACACTATTAAGTATTGATGGTAAAGAAATTGATTCAGCAGGTCCGGGAACTCCTGTGGTAATAACTGGATTGAATTATTTACCAAAATCAGGAGATAAATTTGTAGGATTTGAAGATGAAAAATTTGCTAAAAAAATAGCATCTAAAAAAGCATTTTCAGATAAACAAAATGAATTAAGTTCAAAAAACATTATTTCTAATAATAATGATGGTAAAAAAATAATTAATATTATTATTAAATCTGATGTTCAAGGAACAGCTGAAGCATTAAAATTCTCGTTATCAAAATTATCTAATGATGATGCAATTGTAAATATTGTTAGATATTCAAGTGGAAGTATTTCTAATTCTGATATCTTATTAGCAAAAGCTTCAGATGCATTAATATTTGCATTTAATTTGAAAGTAGAAGGATCGATTAGAAATCAAGCTTCCCAAGAGAAGGTAATCATTAAAACTTCATCAATTATTTATGAATTTATTGAAGAAGTTGAAAATATTATCAAATCTTTTGGAACTCCAGAATATGAAGAAGTTAAAACAGGAGAAGCAATTATTCAAAAAATTTTCTTTTATTCAAAAATAGGGAATATTGCTGGTTGTTTAGCAACAGATGGGGTGATAAAAGTAAATACAAAAATGAAATTATTAAGAGATAATAAAATTATTCATGAAGGAGTTTTAGAAACTCTACAACATGAAAAAAATCAAATCAAAAAAATTGAAAAAGGAAAAGAATTCGGAACACATATAAAAGAATTCAATGATATTAAGGAAGGAGATGTAATTCAAACATTTGAGGATGTTTTAGTTACAAAATAAATTATGGATATAAAAGTATATTTAACAACATTAGAAAGAATGCCAAGAAAAGATTATGAAATTATTGGAATTGTATTTGGAGATAGTTCAAAAACTTCAAATAAATACAATGACCCATCAATTGCTGCTCTAAAAGACATGGAAAACAATGCTGCAAGTATTAATGCAGATGCAGTTATAGGAATTAAACCAGATTTTCCATTTTTTGCAGGTGTAAAAAGTTATATTGGAACAGCAATTAAATTTATTAAAAAAGAGAATAAATAATGAATGAAATTCAAAGAAGAAAAAAAGAATCTAAATATTTAATATGAGTTTCTAAAATTCTTAATGAAGATATAACAAATGCAAACATTAAAAATGTTTCAGTTGTTGATGTGAAATTATCAAATGATGGACAAGATCTAAAAGTTTTTGTTCTATTTGATAAGAGTGAAAAAAAGGGGATAGAAACATTGAATAATATTTCAGGTTTTGTTAGATCAGAACTTGCAAAATATGATTATCAAAGTAGAAAAATTCCTAAAATCACTTTTAAAATAGATGAAGTATCAAAAAGCAGTCAAAGAATTGAAGAATTATTACAGCAAATAAAATCAAATGAAGGAAAAAATGAATAAAGAATTTGATGTCATTGTAGTTGGTGGCGGTCATGCAGGAATAGAAGCAACATTTGCATTAGCAAAAAATGGTTTTAATGTTGCTTTGATTAGTTTAAACACAAAAAGGCTTGCCATGCTTCCTTGCAATCCTTCAATTGGTGGTCCAGCAAAAGGAATCATTACAAGAGAAGTTGATGCTCTTGGTGGTGTTCAAGGAATTTTTGCTGATCGTGCAATGATTCAAATAAAAATGTTAAACACATCAAAAGGTCCGGCTGTTAGAGCTCTAAGAGCCCAAATTGATAAAGATAAATATTCGCAAATTGTTTTAGATGAAATTAATAAAACAAAAAATATTACTTTGATTGAAGCGATTGTTGAAGAAATAGTTCAAGAAAATAATATTATCAAAGGTGTAAAAATTAATGATGGTACTTTTATTTCTTCAAAAATTGTTATTTTAACAACAGGTACTTATATGGATTCCAGAATTCTTAGAGGAGATGTTGTTACAATAAGTGGACCTGATGGTGAAAAAACAACAAAAAGTTTATCTAAGTCATTAGAAGAAAATGGAATTGAGTTAATTAGATTAAAAACAGGTACTCCGGCAAGGATTTATGCTGATTCAATTGATTGAGATGAAGTAGAAGAGGAAATTCTTCCTATTGAAGAATTAACCTTTTCATCTAAAACAGAAAAAAAATTAAAAGCTCAAATTCATTGTTGACTAACATACACAAATGCAGAGACACATAAAATAATGGCTGATAATATTAAAAAATCTGCAATGTATTCAGGATTGATTGAAGGTGTTGGTCCAAGATATTGTCCTTCATTGGAAGATAAAATTGTTAAATTTCCACACAAGGAAAGACATCAAATCTTTTTTGAACCAGAAACAGAAAAACAAGATATTTATTATATTAATGGTTGTTCTACATCCATGCCTATTGAGGTTCAAGATCAATTTCTAAGAACTATTCCAGGTCTTAGAAATTGTAGAATACAAAAATATGGATATGCAATAGAATATGATGCAGTTGCATCAGGTCAGATTTATCACTCATTAGAATCTAAAAAAATCAAGAATTTATATTTTGCAGGACAAATTAATGGAACAAGCGGATATGAAGAAGCTGCTGGTCAGGGTATTATTGCAGGAATAAATGCTTCATTAAGATTGAAAAATCAAGATCCTATTGTATTAAAGAGAAATGATTCATATATAGGTGTCTTAATTGATGATCTTGTTTTAAAAGGTACAAAAGAGCCTTATAGAATGCTTACATCAAGAGCTGAATATCGCTTATTGTTAAGAAACGATAATGCTGATGTGAGAATGGCTTCTTATGCTTTAAAAGCAAATATGATTTCACAAAAAGAATTCGAAGCAGTTGAAAACAAATATAAAATTATTGATGACAAAATTAAAGAATTAGAAAATATTTATTTATCAGCAAATGATCCAAGAGCTCAAAAATATCAAATTCTTCATGGATCTTCTATTTTAAAAGTTATTTCAAGACCTGATGTAGATCCTGAGGATTTTATTAGTGACTTTAAATATAAAGATGAATTAGTTGTAATGGTGAGATTGGAAGGATATATTGAAAAGCAAAATCGAGCTGCTTCAAAAATGATTAGATTAGAGGAATTAAAAATTCCTAAAGATATTAATTATGATGACATTGGAAATTTAGCATTAGAAGCAAGAGACAAGTTGAAAAGAATTAATCCTCAAACAATAGGTCAAGCATCAAGAATTAGTGGAATTAATCCCTCAGATGTTGAAATGATTATTTTTTAT
>CASFBV010000009.1 GCA_949293065.1 uncultured Mycoplasma sp. | reverse complement strand
GTATATGGTTTTTGATGGCTAAATCCAAATACGGAAAAAATTCAACAATATGAGTTTTTAACATTAGATGAACTAGTATCTACAGTGTTGTCAAAATGTTCAGTTAAAATAATATTAGGGAATGAATCTGATAAAAAAATTACCTATAATAATATAAAATATTCTTATGATGAATTTGTAACAATTCTTGAAAATGACTTGATAGCTATAAAAGGAGGGGAATAATAATTTATGAAGAAAAAATTAATTGCTGGAGGTTTGATTCTTGGATCGATAGCATCAATTTCAACACTTTCAGTTGCTGTGCTTATTGATAGCGATAAGAATACAACAGATGATAAAATTCAAAATGATGCATTAGAAAAAATCTCAGCAAAAACTCTTTATTCATTAAATGGTTATGATCTTTTTGAAAAAAAAGAAGATTTATTTGCGCAATTTGTGAATAATACAAAAATTACTACCAAACATTATTTTGGTTCTTTAAATAATGATTATAGTTATGTAAATAAAGAATTGGGAATTATAAATATCTCAAATTTTGCAGAAACATCTTCTGAAAGAAAACAGGCATATATAAAAATGAACTATTCAGATGGAGATAATGTAACTCATGATATATCAATTGCACAACAGAGTTATGTTAAAACAACTCAAAGAGAATATATGGCAAATGATGGATCTAGTTTTAGAGAATATGAAACAGCTGAAGAGTACAATAAACAACTTGTTAATCATGAAGATCTTGCTTTATATAAAATAAAAACTCCTAATGGAGAAGTTTATATTAATCCATTGTCTCTAGAAGACCTTGCTTTTTTTGAAAAATTAGCGATACAAGGATTAGTTGCTAAAGAAACTCCCTTTTCATTAGTTCATATGTTTAAAAGTGATTTAGATAACAACTATTATGCTTCTAATGAGGTTTTGGAAAAGTTTTTTTTGCTAGATAAAATGTCTTTTTTTAAATATCTTGGAGAAAAAATAAAAAATGAAAAATCCGCAGAGTTAGAAAAATTATACAATAACTTATATGATAAACTAACTCAATTTGAAATTCCTATACAGTTTAGATCTGAGCAAAGAAAAAAATCAAGCAAATCAATAACAACAAGAGTCAAAGATTCATCAAGTCACCAAACCATTTATGAAAGCAAAAAAAATGAATGAATGAAAACATTTGCATCACTTGATTTTATGAAAAATATGGGTATTCTTTCTAATGCAAATCCAGATAGTGCAATTCCATATCGAGGAAAATGATATGAATCAAGAGTTGTTGATCACTCCACATATTTTACTGGAACATACATGAAAATAAATACATCTTCAACAAATTATGTAGAGCTAGACAACCACAATACAAGAGAAGGGTGAAGACATTATATTTATAAGTGAAATTTTTATCCTGAATTTAAATTAGATGATAGTTCAAGAATTCAAAAAAAAGATATTGATTTGTATAATAATTCTGTTTATGCTTTTCTAAGTGGGTATATTGATATAGCGCTTGACTTGTTATTTAATGGTGATCAAAATAAAATAAAAAAATTTGAAAACATTAAAAAAGCAATAATAAATGATTGAAAAACAAACATCAAAAAACGTATGGAGAGAGCTGTGGCAATGGCTGGAACCACATGGAAATATGGCGATGGGAATTGAGATATGTTGTCATATGTTGTGTCAGCCATTGTTTCTCCTTTTCTATCTTTAAATAGTGATATAAATCTTGTTGAAACATTTTACACAAACATAATTAATCAAATGAAACAAGAACCATGAATTATTACAATAGCTTATAATGGTGTGCCAATTTTTAAGATTAATGAAACTGTTTCTATATCACAATCAAATGATTCAACATCAATTAACAATTTATTAATAAAAAACATCATCAATTCTACTTCATTAAAAACAGTGAACATTTCAAGTTATATACATTTAAGTGAAAATGGTAATCAATTTTATTATAATAATGATTCACTTTATAAAGTTGTTGAAGAAAAATTTGTAATACCAGAAAACATCAAAGACTATAGTCATAATTTATCAACTATAAATGATCAAAAACTAGTTTCAAATGCAGGAATTTATGTTGCATTAGATTTATTCAATAATCAATATATAAAACCAACAATTTCTACTCCTAATCCAATGGAAATTTTAACTTTACATAATTCAGTAGAGAACAAATATATTATGGAACCAGTTTATATGGGAAGAATTTTTTCAAAAAAAGATATATCAATTTCATCAATATTTTCTAAAAATGATTCTATTTTGTGAACAAAAATGGATTGAGATTTAGCTGTTTCAAACCAGGCTCCTAAACCAATTACTTTTGATGTTTTGTTGGGATACAATAATGAAATACTTGGGAAAATAAAAATTGATGATTATGGTGGAAACGGAAATACAGGCGATGACCCAAATAAATATCAAAAAGAATATGATGCTATTGTTGCAAATATATCTCCAAGTGTTTCAACGGAGTGTATGTATGTATTAGAAAGTAATGGAAGTTATAAAAAAATTTCAACAAAAACTAATACTTTTTATTATTTTACATATCAAAATGAAGAATTTTGTTTTGAGACATTGAATCAATGCATTTATTATATGTATACCAAATTATTTGAACCATACATTATAAGAGAAGTTATTGAATATATTGAATAAAAATTATTTAAGCAAGCTGAAAAATAAAAAATTGATTAAAGTCTCAATTACATTCAATAGAATTCATAAGTTATATAAATTTACCAATTTGGATACCAATAATCCTTGTTAAAAACTAGTTTATCACATTCTAAATACTAAATGGGGTTCTTTTTGAGTTAGCAATTCATAATATTTCTCTAACTCATCTTTAGTCACAATCTTTCCAAGTTTGTATTTATGAGGTGATTGCAAGAATGTTTCAACATTAATAATTAAGGCAATTAAGTCACACAATTCTTGGTTCAATTTTGAAAATAATTTACCTTTTGGAATGAATTTTCTAATTTGTTTATGTTTTTGTTCAATCGTTCCTTTTTGCCAATATGAATATGCATTAGTTGCAAATCATGGAATTTTTAATTCATCTAATAAAGCATTTTCAGTCCCGTTATCAGACGTAATTGAATTTACTTTTGTCAACATTTTCTTTCTGTTTGTTTTAACTGCTTCTAGAAAACTTTGACTCGATTTTGTCTGATACAAGCAAATTGATAGTCTTCTTGATTTTCGATCAACCATGGTTGATAGGTAATGATTATCTAATTTGGTTCCCTCAACTGTATCAATCTCAACATCACCATATCTTGTTCTTTCATTGATAATTTTACTTCTCTCGTTAATTGAAGTTGTGATTAATCTTTTTGTAGTTGGTTTTTCTCGTTTTTGGTAGTATCCATACTTTAAGTATGGAAGTGCATTTTATTTACTCCAATTAAGAGATTGTTTTTGACTAATCAATAGATATGTTTTGGTGAATAATAAATGCCAGTTTTTCATAGAACAAGCTCGACATTACTTTTGCTGATGTTTTGTTCTTTGTTTGTTTTGCAATAAATCGAACAAATTGAGCAAGTTCATAATATTTTTGAAGTCATTTTCTTTGTTTTTGTTTTATGTTGGTTGAGCGTTTATTATTTATTCTTGTTAAATAAATTGATGGTTCATAATAAAAAACTTTATAAGTATAGTTTCTTTGTTTAATAACTCGATAGGTTTTGGTTTTAAATAAAATTTTTTAATAGTTTCAACTGATAAACTCACAACTTTAGATATCAACTCATAACGTTTCATCATTGATTTAATATATTGATCACTTTTAATGTCGGAAATTTGATTCATCAAGTTAAAGATTAAATTAATTTTTTCAAGTTCTTTTTCACTAATGTTTGTAAATTGCATATAATGTAATTGTCCTTTCTTTATTATGGGT
>CASFBV010000008.1 GCA_949293065.1 uncultured Mycoplasma sp. | reverse complement strand
TTTACGTGAATCCAGAAGTTAGATTATGTCTAATGAGAAATCACTCAGCTACACATCTTGCCTTTGCCGCTCTTAGACATATTTATGGAAATCAAGTCGAACAATTGGGTTCAGACAATAATCAAGACCGTTTAACTTTTGATTTTCCTTTGGATCATAAACCAACAAATGAAGAAATAAAACAAATTGAAAATTTTGTTAAAAATGTGATTGAAAAAAATATCAAGAGAAACTACATTGAAACAACGATTGATAAAGCTAAAAAAATGGGCGCAATAATGACAATTGGAGAATCTGAATATTTTGATTCTAATTATATTAGAGTAGTTGAATTCCCAGGAATTACAAGCGATCTTTGTGGAGGTACTCATATAGATTGAACTAAAAATTTAGAAGATTTTAAAATTATTTCTATGGAAACCAAGGGCACTGGTATTTATAGATTAAGGGCAATTACATCAAACAAACTTGTTCAAGAATACCTAAAAAATGAATGCGACAAATATCAAGAAATTTATGAATCTTCATATAAAAAATATCAAGAAATTTATGAATCTAAAAATACAAATAGAAAAAAATTAATTTTTAATTTCGATGATAATGACTTGAATATAAAATTAGAAAAAATTAAAAATGCAAATGAACAAATTGTGGAAGAATCTAAAATTTTGAATAAAGAACCAAATAAAATAATGGGTAATATCGAATTTTTAAAAGCAACTATTAGCAACCAAAACATTTTATTTGCAAATAATATAAATAAATTAAACTTAAAAGATTTAGCTATTGCTGAAAGAGAAAAAAACCCTTCTAATATTATTATTGCAATTTCAATATTTGAAAATGAAAAATCTTCAATTATTATTACATCAAAAAATAATAATGTTATTGAATTTATTAATAAAAATTTAGCTCATTTAAAAATTAAGGGTGGAGGAAATAATCTAATGTGACAGGGAGTTTCGCCAGAAGAAATAACATTAGATTTAATTAAAAAATAATGAGACTGTTAGCAATAGATTTTGGAACAAAAAAGTGTGGAATAGCCATAAGTGACCCACTTAAAATAATTTCTCAACCTCTTAAAACTATTTTTTATTCTGATCTAAAAAACTTAATTACAGAAATTAATATTATTGTTAATGAGTATAAGCCAATTGAAAAAATTATTTTAGGATTTCCAAAGAATGTTGACGGTTCAATTACTCCTACTGGGAAAAAAATATTATTATTTAAAAAACAATTAGAACTTAATTTAGATATTGAAATAATTTTGTGAGATGAAAAATATACAACAAAATCTTCATTAAAAATTATGGCTGAGATGGATATTTCAAATACTAAAAAGAAAGAAATTAAAGATTCTATTGCAGCACAAAAAATTTTAGAAGATTTTATGGATAAAACAAACTAAATAAAAAGATATAATAAACATATGAATTTTCAAGAAGAAATCAATAAATGAAATGAATTATTTAAAAATAATTCCATTTTAAAAAGTGATTTAAAAAGAATAAGTAAAAATCATAATAAAGAAGATGATTTTTTTGGAAGTTTAAAGGTTTTAGATAACACAATTTATTCCAATTATAAGGCAGGGTATCAAAATATAAATCCTATAACAGTTAAAAAAATAATTGATTTATTTATAAAAATCTTAAAAAACGAAGAAGGGTTTTTTTTAATTGCTTCTGATGGAACAAATGAATGTGTAGAAATTATCAAAGAAGTTATTAATTTAAACGATAAAAATATTAAATTTGTTTCTTTTTCAAATTTTGAAGGATTTGATAAAAAATTTATATCTTCTGCCATTCAATCAATTAAACTTAAAGGTGGAATTTATTTATCCAAATCTATTTTTGACAAAAATATAATTCAAACAAATTTATATAGTGAAGAGGGAATGAAAATTAATAGTAAAATTTTAATTTCTTTAATTAATAAAATTTCAAAAAATATAAATGATGTTCGAAAAATAGAAAATGCAAAAATAAATTTTCTAAATAACGACGCCTTAATTCAAATTCACTCAGAAAAAATTACAAATATATTAATGAAAAAAACATCATTGGAAAGAAAAACCAAAATAGCAATTTGTGCATCGTCTGCAGGGACAGGGAGGGCTATTTCGAAAATTATAGGTAAGCAAGATTTTTCTTACATTATCAAAAATTATAAAAATAAATTTATTGATATTTTCAATAAAAGAAAAGTGAATGATAACAAGATAAAAAAATATTTTTGAAAAGAGATATTTTTTGCAAGAAGAATGAAGGCTAATTTTTTAATCATAATTAATCATGACGGAACACAAGTCTTTTTATTTTCACTTAATAATAGAAAAACAATTTATTTAAATTCTAATTTAATTGCTCTCATGTGCTTAAATGATTTATGCAATGAAATTTCTTTAAATGACAAAAAAATTACTAATCTTTTTATTTCTAACTCAAATAAACCTAATTCAAATATTCAATTACTAGTTAATAAATATAAAATTTCATTCAAAAAATATAAAAAAAATATATTTTCTTCTTCAGAATATTTATTAATGTTTTGAAACGAATTCAATCAATTTGTTTTTGGAGAAAAAATTAATGATGAATTTTCAATTTATCATTTGATCGCAAAAATTATTGATATTGTTGATATTGCTAACAATCAATATAATTCCATTGTTCCTTTAATTAAAAAAATTGAAAAAATGTATGGAGAATTAGATATTGAAGATATTCAATCAATTAGATTTGACTATAACCAAATAAATCAAAAATTAGATTACTTTATTTCTGATCCTAAAAATAAAAAAGATTTTGACATCATAGAAAAAAATAATAAACATGAAGATTTTTTTATAAATGATCTATGATTTTTAAAAACGAAAAATAATTTATCCATTTCTATTAAACATAACCAAATAACTAATAAATGTTTTTTAAAATGTAATGAAAATCAAAACAAACAAATAAATATTTACAACCAAATTAAGAAAAACATAATTTTAAATAAAATATTTAAGAATGCAAATTAAATTGCCAAAACTAAAACATTGTTTTTCATCTTAAGGAAAAAGTTTTGAAAAAGTTTTGCCATCCAAGAAATAAGTAACTTCCATAATAAATTTTTGCTTCTTTTAATTTCTTCTTGATTTCTAAAAGTGTTGCTTTATAATTTTCATTTTTTCTAATTTTATTTAAAAAATCATTAAACATTAAAATAATTAATTGTTTTGAAAAACGGGTTTTTTCAATTTTTAAATTTTCAAAACACTCCAATATATCTTCTAAATTAAAGCCTAATATATCTTTATAGTCTCCATAAAAATTATGTTTAACAGAAAAATATTTTTTTAAATGGATGTAATTAACATTAGTAATTGAATAAACTTGATTTAACATAACTAATGTTTCATAAAATTCTAAATGTGAATTTCAACGCAAACTTTTTCTTTCAACAAATTCAGAATTAAAAATAAATGATGATGATTCTAAAGAAAAATATCTAGAAGCTCCTGCTTTAACTTTTTTTTCTTTTTCATTAATAAAGCCAATTCGATAAAAATCCATTTGTAAATTAAATTTAAAAGTTCCTAAAAATTTAATAAATTTTTTAGTTAATTCATCATTTTGATTTATGAAATATAATCATTGTCCTCTAGACATATCTAATCCTAAATTTTTCATTTGCCCTTCAGTTAAACGATGTTTACACTGATAAAAAACAATATTCAATTTAGTGTTTCTATTTAAAAAGTATTCTATTGGTTGATGCTTGGTTTCATCATCAGAATAATTGTTAATAATAATAAATTCAACATTCTTAACTTCATCTTTTGAATCTAAAATTGATTTAAAAGTTTTTTTTAATCGATCTACATCATTATCTAAATTTATTATTATTGAAAAAATAGGTCTTCTTTTTCTTTGCTCATTTAACATTTTCATAATTAAATATTGTATATAAAAATTTTTCTGAAATATAAAATCATTTTCAAAATATTTAATAATATATGTTTATGAATAATTTAGAAACTCAAATTTGAAAAATCTTAAATTCTCCTAAAACTCAAAAACAAATAGATGAAATTTATAAGCAAAATAATATTTGTCCCAAAAAAGAAAATGTTTTTAATGCCTTTAAATTTTGTAATTTAAATGATTTAAAAATTGTTATATTTGGTCAAGATCCATATTATCAAAAAAATGTTGCTGATGGACTGGCTTTTAGTACCCAAGAAAACAAAACTCCTGCTTCTCTTGTAAATATTTTCAAAGAATTAAAAAATGAATTTCCTGATTTTATTTGTAATTCAAATAATCTTCAACTTTGAGCACAACAAGGAATTTTATTATTAAATACTTCTTTAACTGTTGAACAAGACAAACCTTTATCGCATAAAGAAAAATGAGATTTTTTAATTTATGACATTATTGATCTAATAAATCAAAATAATAAAAATGTAATTTTTCTTTTATGAGGAAATCAAGCGAAAAAATGAAAAAAATTTATAGATATAAATAAACATTATGTATTAGAAACTTCACACCCTTCTCCATTGTCTGCAAATAAGGGGTTTTTGGGTTCTAATATTTTTCAAAAATCTAATAATTTACTTAAAAAATTAGACAAAAAACCAATAGATTGAAATATTTATAAGTAAAAGCAAATCAACAAAAATGAGTTAATTTTTTATAAAATTTATTACATGAAAATTAAAAATAAAAATTCTTTAAAATTACTAATTTTGCCTGTGGCTTTTTGTTCAACAATCCCCTTTTTTTCAGTAGTGTCTTGTTCATCAAATAGTTCAATTGAAGACAAATTAAAAAAACTTTTATCAGATGACAACATCATAGATCTCAAAATAAATATTGACAATATTAAATCAATCACAAACAAAGAAGAAGTTACTATTAGCGATTTATTTACTGTTAATACAAACACAATAGAAATTGTCAATTCGAATAAATTGAATGATTGAAATAATAATTTAAGTGATGAAGATAAAGAAATTTTCCAAATAACACCTGAAATTCAAGGAGTAATTTTACCTGAAATGCCAACAGATGGCAAAGTGCAAGAATTAAAGGTTATTGTTTGAGTTGGAGCTGGTCCAGAAGGAAATAAAACAATCACTAAGACCATAAATTTAAGTAATATTGAAAGTTTTAATAATTCTATTTCTACTAATTCGAATAATTATTTTGTACCTTCATCTAATGATTTAGAAAAAAATCAATTATTTAAAGAATTTAAATCTAACATTTTAAGATATTTGCAAAATCAATCTATAAATATTAGTGATTCTGTGTCAACATTAGAAAATAAATTAAATTTTCAATTTGATGGTACTCCTAACAAATATATAGATTATCAAGATAATTTGTATTGTTCTTTTGATAGCAAAGCAAATAATGGAATCTATGTTAATGTTTATACAAATGACAAAAAACTTAATAATGATGAACTTCAAAATGTAACTAAAAATAATATTGCAATTAAGTTGTTTTTTAGTTTCACAGATTTATTAGGAGGTGATGAATAATGAAGTTAAAAACTTTATGAAAAATAGGTGCTCCTATAATTTTAATTTCTCCAATGCCTTTTATAGTTTCTTGTTCTAAATCAACAGATACAACAAATTATGCTCAAATCCTTACTGATGCTATAAACAATGGTGATGTCAAAATTTCTTTTAATTCATCTAACAACATTAAAATCACTGATTTATCTAATTTAAAATTTAAATTCGAACTTAATCCTAATATTGAAATTAATGAAAAAAATGAAGATAGATATAACAGTATTAAAAAATCATTTGATAAATGTTCAATTAAATTTGTTGATTTTTTAATTCCTAAATTTAGTGACGATATTAATTCTTTTGTGATTTTTAAAATTAATGATGATCAAATATTTGTTCCTGTTAAGAATTTATATAATGGAAATGAACCTATCTCAATTACAAATTTAACATCCAACGAAATAAAACAAACAATAAATGATAAACTAAATAACAATAGCGATTTTATTTCAAATTTAAATATTAAAATTAAAAATATTATTACTGCTCCATTTTTACAATATATTGAAGATCAACAAATTGAAATTACAGATTTGGCTCAATCTATAAATGATTTTTTAATGAACACTCAATTAAATTTAGAAGCTAAGGATGAATTAGTTGAATATTTTAGTGAAGAATATGATTTTTTTAATAACACGGTTTACAAAAATATTCATGTTTCAGATATTAGTATTTCTTCTAATTCAAATAATCCAAAACAATCAGTAATAATTTTCTTTAAAATTTCAACTACTCCTATTGGACAAAATGCGGATTCTGAATATTTAATTGAAACTCCTTTATGAATTTAAAGTAAATCTTTTAAATATTTTCCTGTTAATGATTTATCTACTTTTGCTACTTCCTCTGGTGTTCCTGTTGCAACAATTTGACCACCCTTAACTCCACCTTGTGGTCCTAAATCTATAATATAATCACAACATTTAATAACATCCAAATTATGTTCAATAACTAAAACAGTATCTCCTCCATCAACAATTCTATTTAATATATTTAAAAGATTTTGAATATCATAAGAATGTAATCCTGTTGTTGGTTCATCTAAAACAAACATTGTTTTACCGGTTGGTTTTTTTTGTAAATATGTTGCTAATTTAATTCTTTGTGCTTCTCCACCACTTAGTGTTGTTGATGACTGTCCTAATTTAATATATCTTAACCCTACATCATCCAATACTTGAATTTTGTCTCTTATCTTAGGTTTATTTTCAAAAAATTCTAATGCTTCTGAAACTCTCATATCTAAAACATCAGCAATAGATTTTCCTTTATATTTAACTTCAAGAGTTTCAAAATTATATCTTTTACCATCACAGTGATCACAAGGAATATAAACAGCAGGTAAAAATTGCATTTCAATTCTAATAAACCCATCACCTTGACACTTGTCACATCTTCCGCCTGGAACATTAAATGAAAATCTTCCTTTTTCATATCCTCTTGCTTTTGCAAGTTCAACATTAGCGAACAAATCTCTAATATCATCAAACACTGAAGTGTATGTAGCTGGATTAGAGCGAGGAGTTTTTCCAATAGGAGATTGTGAAATTTTTACAATTTTGTCTACATTTATAGTTCCATTTATTTTGGTAAATTTACCTGGTTTAACCATAGATTTATTAACTGATTTTTCTAATGCTTTTACTAATATTTCATTAACAAGTGTCGATTTACCTGAACCACTCACCCCAGTTACTGCAATTAATTTTCCTAACGGAAATTTAACATCTATATTTTTTAAATTATTTTCACGAGCTCCAAAAATTTCAATATTGTAGCCAGATCCCTTTCTTCTTGACTTTGGTTTCTCAATGATTATTTTTTTACTTAAATATTGGCCAGTAATTGAATTTTTTACTTTTTTAATATCATCAACAGAACCTGTTGCTACTATCTCCCCACCTTCATCACCTGCATAAGGCCCAATATCAACAATATAATCAGCTGCTAAAATTGTTTCTTCATCATGTTCCACAACAATTAATGTATTTCCTATATCAACCATTTCTTTTAAAACATTAATTAATTTAGTATTATCAGATTGATGCAATCCAATTGATGGTTCATCTAAAACATACAAAATACCTGTCAATTTTGATCCTATTTGAGTTGCTAATCTAATTCTTTGTGCTTCTCCACCACTTAGTGTTTCAGCTGTTCTTGTTAATGATAAATATTCTAAACCTACATTCTTTAAAAATCCTAATCTTGATTGTAATTCAGCTACAATCATTTTAGATATTTCTTTATCTTCATCATTAAGTTTTAAAGATGTAATTTTGTTATATTCATCTTCAATTGATAATGATGAAAAATCATGAATATTTAATCCTTCAACTTGAACAGCTAAAGCATATTTGTTTAATCTTTGTCCTTTACATTTTTTACATTGAGACTCAGACATAAATCTTCCATATCATTGTCTAACTTCTTCATTTGCGGCACCATTATATAAACGAGTTAATTTTGGAATAACTCCTTCAACAACCGATTTTCTTTGATGCTTTGCTCCATTTTTAACTTGAACATATTCAATTTCTTCTTCTGATCCATATTTAATAATTTCTATTTGTTTTTCAGATAAATCTTCTATTGCTTCATTTAAAGGAATTTTATAATAATTTAATAACCCAATAAATTCTTGTTTAGCTAATGAATCAGGATTAGCAAAACCTGGCATTTTATCAATAGCCCCTTCATTTATACTTAATTTTTTATCAGGAATAATTAAATCAATATCTGGTTCAATAATAACTCCTAAACCTTTACATTCTTCACACATTCCATAAGGAGAATTAAATGAAAACAATTTTGTTTCTATTTTAGGCATTTGAAAATCATTATGAATACATGCAAATTGTTGTGAAAAATTATGAATTTCATTAGTATCTATATTTTCTATATCTACTAATCCTTTTGAATATTCCAAAGCTACATTTATTGATTCTGTAATTCTTGTTCTTGATTCCTCATTCAAAACAACACGATCTACAACAATAGAAATATTATGTGCTTTGTTTTTATCAAGGTTTATTTCATCATCTAATGAATAAATCATTCCATCTACTTTAACTCTTAAAAATCCGTCATGTTTTAATTTTTCAAAAAGATTTTTATTTGTGCCCTTTTGCCCTTTAGCAATAGGAGATAAAATTAGCAATTTTGAATTTTCTTTTAATTGAAAAACAGAATCAATAATGTCTTTTATTTTTTGAGCTGAAATTTCTATTTTGTGTTTTGGACAAAAAGGTTTTCCTATTTTCGCAAATAACAACCTTAAATAATCATGAATTTCTGTAATTGTTCCAACTGTTGATCTTGGGTTAGAATGAGTAGTTTTTTGCTCAATACTAATTGATGGTGATAAACCTTCGATAGATTCAACTTTTGGTTTTTTAGTACCACCTAAAAATTGTCTTGCATATGAAGAAAGTGAATCAACATATCTTCTTCTTCCCTCTTCATAAATAGTATTAAAAGCTAATGATGACTTACCTGAACCACTTAAACCTGTAAATACAACAAATTGATTTTTAGGTATTCTTAAAGATACATTTTTTAAATTATTTTCATATGCATTTTTAATTGTTATAAAGTTTCTATTATCTTTGTTTGACATATTAATAAATTATAAATTACTTTTTAATTAAATTAAAAATGTCAATAAACTTATTCTATTCAACCTTTGTATTTTCATGAAGCTTTGTATTGAATTGAACAGCAATTTTCATTTACTAACTTAACAAATTGATTATCTATTGTTTTTGCTAATAAACTATTTATTGGCTCATTTTTTTTCATTAAACAAGTTATATTCCCATCATCATCTCTTATAAATCTATATATAATAATGAAATCATTTGTGATTGAATGAACTCCATATGGATTAGTAATTCTTGAATTTACTAAATAATTCATATCTTCAAAACTTACAACCACACATTTTTGAAAACTATCAACAATAATTTTGTATAAATATGTACAAATCTTAATTATAATTAATCAATTTAGGATTAAGTCTATACCCTCTTCCTTCTTTTGCTATATTTTTACCATTGTTTCTAACAGCATCACATGTAAATCCAATATTTATTTTTAAAATACTTTCACCAACCCCATAAGCATCAACAGGAGTTTTTTGTTCTTCAAAGTATTTAATTTTCTCAGGTGTAAATCCTGAAGAAACAATTATTCTTACATGAGATCCTCCATTTTCATCTAATGCTTTTCTTAATCTTTTAATTTGTTCAGGATTTACTCCTTTATATTGTTCTCTATTTGGTTCGTTATCAAACATATGATCAATCATATTTTTTGAAGTATCAACTCTAACACCATGCAATGTGCCTCCAAAAATTCTTAAAACGGCTAATGAATCTTTAATAACATCATTTGAAAAATCTACCAATGCAATAAAATCTCTTTCTAATGGAAAAACTGATTTGTATGCTTTCATTGCTTCAACTAAATCACCATCAAAATGTTGAATTAAAGCATGAGGTATTGATCCAAAAATAACTTCTTCATTTCCTCTTGATCCTGCCATTGTTGAATGACCTACTAAACCTCCAACCTCAACAGCGTGTCCATCAATTTCTTGATTAATATAATGATCTCCACGATCACCCATATAAATAACATCTTTACCATTAGCTGCTTCTTTACATTCTCATGCATTAGTTGCAATAGATGTTGATCTTGCTAAAATTCCATCCAATACACCTTCAAAAATTCCAAAATCTCTATAATGTCCTTCTAACTCTAAAACAGGTTCTAATGCTTCAATTTTTGAACCTTCTGGTAAATATTTAATTTTATATTTAGATATATCTGTATTTTTTTCAAGAAAATTTAAAACCTCATCCATTCCAGCTAAAATTGCTTTTTCTTTTCTTTGAAAAAATTGCATAGTAACAATTGATTCAGGTTTAAATTTTTCAATTATTTCTTCTGCAATAAAAAAATAATTAGCAACATATTTTCTCTTATTAGAATTTTTTGGATTTGACATATGTTATCTCCTTAATTTCTTGAAGCTTTACTTCATCTAAAAGGTTTTGGTCTTTCAATTAATTGAAAATCTTCAATTTTAATTTTATTTTCTTTCAATAAAATTTTTTCAAAAAATTTAGAAACTTCTAACAATATTAATGTTAATATTCCGAAACAAACACCTTCTAAATAAATTGATCAATGAGCATAACTATTTTTTGAAGTTCCACCTGAAAGATTTTTAATTATTGCATCAAAATTTGGAATTGAAATATTAAAATCTTTTGAATGTAAAATAGGTCTTTCTGCACATATTGATGTTAATTGTGGAATTGAAACTGTAATAATAATTAAAGCAATTGAAATAACAGATGTTAAATAAATCCATTTACAATCACTTCATTTTTGTTGTCAAACATATGATGATGAACACATTGAAATTGATTTAAGAACACCACCAACTGTTAATACTAAGAATGTTGCAATAATTCCATAATAAAATCTTAATAATGGTGCACCAGTTGATAAAGCAACTTGGTATCCAATAATAAATGCAACAACTGTTAAAACTCCATGCAATAATCCAGCAGATAAAATTTGTCAAATTAATCCTCTTGCAAATATTGATTCATATTTAGAAATAGGGCGCTTATTCATTAAGTTTTCAGCAGGCAGTTGCGCTCCCAATGCAACACCAGGAAACGTTTCAATAACCATGTGATGAATTAGTATTAATATGGTTGTTATGGTTGTTTGGAATCTTACTTGATCATTTAATTGATCTGCAAATTGCTGAGCAATTAAATTAGAAATTGATCCACCTGAAGCATTCACAACTTGTGATGCGGTTATTTTTCCTCATCCACCAATTTCAAATACTAAGTAAAATACTATCATTCCAAAAATAATTGCAAATATTCCTGTTATATTTGAAGATAATAAAAACTTAACGATTCTTCTTATATTTTCATATATGTTTCTACCTAATTTAACTGCCTCAACAATCGTTGAAAAATTATCATCAGTTAAGATCATGTCTGCAGCTTGTTTTGAAACATCTGTACCTGTAATCCCCATAGCACAACCAATATCTGCAGCTTTTAAAGCGGGCGCATCATTTACACCATCACCAGTCATAGCAACTACTTGATCTTTTGATTGTCATGCTTGAACGATTCTAATTTTGTTTTCAGGGCTTACACGAGCATATACTGAATATTTCTCAATATTTCTATATAATTCCTCATCTGACATTTGATCTAATTCAACACCAGTAATAGCAAGTTGTTTTTCTTCATTTTTTATAATTCCCAATTCTTTTGCAATTGCTTTTGCTGTGTTTAAATGATCACCTGTAATCATAATTGGTTTAATT
>CASFBV010000007.1 GCA_949293065.1 uncultured Mycoplasma sp. | reverse complement strand
TCTGAGGAAACATTAAAATATTTAGAAACAGATCCTCAAAAAGTTAAAGCAAGATCATATGATTTAGTTTTAAATGGATTTGAACTTTCATCTGGTTCAATTAGAATCCATGATAAAGAATTACAAACAAAAATGTTTCAAGTTTTAAAATTATCTGATCAAGAAATTAAAAATAAATTTGGATTTTTTATTAATGCTTTCCAATATGGGGTTCCACCTCATGGAGGTTTAGCTTTTGGAGTTGATCGTTTGGTGATGATTCTTGCAAAAGAAAATTCAATTAGAGATGTAATAGCATTTCCTAAAAATGCACATGGAATTGATATGATGTTAGATTCTCCATCAGAAGTATATGATGAACAATTAAAAGAATTAGGAATTAAAAAGAGATAATTTAAATTAGGTATAATTTAATTATGAAAACTCCTCAATGATGAGAGATTACATTTGGTGTAATTTTAATAGTAATAGGATTTGCTGTTTTCTTCTTTCAAAAAAACTCAAAAAGAAAAGTTGAATATTACAAAGAAAGACAACTTGAAGAATATAAAAAACAAAATCCCAAATTCAAAGGAACATATGAACAAGCAAAATTATTGCTACCTTGAAGTCAAAGAATGCTATTGACAATGTGACCATTAATTGGAATTTCACTAATTACTGTTGGAATATTTTTTTCAACAGGATTTATGTTTACTTTTTTTCAAAGATAATAAAAAATGATATAATTATTTAGTATAGTTCATAAATTTGAAATATATTTAAGGTTATAAAAGTTATGTGAAAATATTAAAAATTATAGGTGACCATTTTATATTTTTTGTTTATTCTATGCATATGTAAATATTAGATTTATAAAAATTAAAGAAAGAGGTTGTTAATGACTGATCAAGTTGTCTCTTCTAATGAAACAAGTTCATCAGAAGAAAAAAAGAAAAAAACCTTCTTTTCAAGAAAAAATAAAAAGGTAAGTATCAAAACTGGTGGAGGAATGAAAGCTTTTTTATCTAAGCTTTCTGGTGCTTTTTTACTTCCAATTTCTGTTTTGGCAATTGCTGGTTTATTTTTAGGTATTGGATCAACCATTGCAAGTAATACTCAAGGTGCTGCTCATACATTTGGAGTATTTATTAATAAAATTGGTGATCCATTGTTCGGTATTTTACCGCTTTTATTTGCTGCAGCTATTGCAGTGTCTTTCACAGAAGAAGCAGGAGTTGCAGTTTTTAATGCAATTATAGGTTATATTTCCTTTAGTGCATTACAAACTGTATTCATTACTCCTGTAAAAAACGGAGATACCTTAGAAGGTTATAAAATTTTATTTGGAGGAGGATGAAGAAATCCTTCCGATCTTAAAGCATTAGTTGGTTCTACTTTGGGATTTGATGTAATGCAAACTTCGGTGTTTGGTGGAATAATTGTAGGTTTTGTTGTTCAGTGAGCATATAATAGATTCCATAAAATTCAATTACCACAAGTTATTTCATTCTTCGGAGGTAAGAGGTTTGTAGCTCTTGCTGTTCTGGTATTGATGATTCCATTAGTGTTTATTTTCTTATTGCTTTGACCGTATATTGGATATATATTCAATTTAATAGGTAAATATTCAGGAAAAATTCCATATGGATTTGATTCATTTATTTTCGGATTTGTCGAAAGAATTTTAGTTCCATTTGGTTTACATCACGTTTTCTATTCACCATTATGATATACATCAGCTGGTGGTGATGTTTCTGTTGAATTATCAAAATGATTAGAAAACTCACAACATTCAATTTTAGCTTCAGATTTAAATTCAATTATGGAACAATTAAAAGGTTCGATTTCAGGAGTTTCAGACTTAACACAATATGTTAATTCATCTACTCCAGGATTGTTGATAACTCCTGGTTCTGTAAATGGAGATTCATCAACAACTCTTGCTCTAATGGGGGTTGATACAAATACAATTCATTATGAAATAAATGGTGTAAAACATTCTAAACCTGTTTACATGTTTGTTCAGGATGAATTAGGTTTAAGATTAGGTAGATTCCTAGATGGTAAATTCTCATTTATGCAATGAGGTCTTCCATTTGCAGGTCTTGCAATGGTAATGGCTGCACCTAAAGAAAATAGAAAATTAGCTTTAGGTATTGTATTACCAGCATCATTAACATGTTTTGTTACAGGGGTAACAGAACCATTAGAATTTACATTCTTATTCTTAGCACCAGCATTATTCTTTGGATTCCATGCTTTAATGTGTGCTGTTTCATTCTTATTAGCTAACATCTTATCAGTTCACGTAGGTATGGCTCTATCAGGAGGATTACTAGATTTAATTATTTATGGAATGATTCCAATGATGAAAGGAACAAACTTCTGATGAACAATTGTTGTAGGTATGGGTTATATTCCAGTTTATTACTTTGTGTTCTACTTCTGAATTAAAAAAGCTGATTTACCAACACCAGGTAGAGGAGGTAATACAAAATTATTTACTAAAAAAGATTATCAAGCTCAAAAAGGATCAAATGGTTCTGATTCAAATTCAGGCATTGAACCACAAGTGTTAGCAATTATTGATGGATTTGGTGGAAGAAAAAATATTTCTAAAACAGCAAACTGTGCAACAAGATTGAGATTTGATGTTAAAGATATGTCATTAGTAAGTGAAGATAAATTAAAAGCAGCAGGAGCATTTGGAGTTAGAAAAACTTCAGATACTCACCTTCAAGTTATTTTTGGACCTGTTGCTGATCAATTGAGAGTAAAAATTGATAATGCATTAAGTCAAATAGATAAAGATCCTTCTCTTGAAATACAACAAGAATCAACATCAAACGATAATGTAAATGTTCAACAACAAAAAACAATATCAAATTTAGATGTTCATAGTCCAGCTGAAGGTAAAATAATTCCATTAAAAGAAATTAATGATGGAGTATTTTCAGAGGGTATGTTAGGAAATGGTTTTGCTGTTCAATCTAAAGACGGAAAAGTTTATGCTCCTATTGATGGAGAAATTATTGTAATATTCCCAACAAAACATGCTTATGGAATTAAGAGAAAAGATGGACTTTCAATATTGATTCATATTGGTATTGATACAGTTTCATTAGAAGGTCAAGGATTTGAATCATTTGTAGAAGTTGGTCAAAAAGTAAAACAAGGTGATTTAATTGCAAAATTTGATAAAGAATTATTAAAAGAAAAAGGATTAAAATCAGATGTAATTTGTGTCATAACTTCTGATTCAGAAATTCAATTAGGATCAGGAAATGTTATTAGAACTTGAGATGAAGCAGAAAAATCTAAAATAGTTATTTCTTAAAACTTAAATTTTATAAAAAACCACAGCTTGTGGTTTTTTTACTATAATGTTTTTTCATCAATTGCATGTTTTTTAAAATTATTAAACATTAGTATGTTATAATTGAAAATGTAAAAATTATTAATTGAAAATTTTTACTCAACTTATTACACTTATAAATTATTAAATTTAAAAAAGGATTTTTATATGCAAGGAAAATACTCAGTATTAATTCCTGCACTTGTAGAGCGTTTGGGGGGAGCAAAGAATGTTGTTGCTGCAACCCATTGTGTTTCAAGATTAAGATTGGTTTTAAAGGATGAATCACTTTTAGATCAAGCTTCTCTTGAAAAACTTCCGCAAGTTAAAGGAGTTTTTAAAGTAAATGGCCAAGTACATATTATTATTGGTCAAGAAGTTCCTGATGTGTTTGCTGAATTTATGCAATATCCAGGAATGAATGGAAAAGAAGCTACAGCCGCTTCTATTAAACAAGTAGGTGCTCAAAATCAATCATTCATGAAAAGAATGATGAATCACCTTTCTGAAATTTTTATGCCTTTAATCCCATTGTTAGTTGCTGGTGGATTAATTTTAGGTATTAGAAATATTTTAGAAACAGAATGAGTTTCAGGTGTTTCAGCTGTAGCTCAAGTGCCTTTTTTTAAAGGTTTAGATGCATTTTTATGAATACCAGCTTGTGCGGTATTTTGATTTTTACCAGTATTTATTGTTTGATCTATATTTAAGAAGATGGGTGGATCGCAGGTATTAGGGATTCTAATAGGACTTTCTCTGCTTGTTTCTTTGCCATCTCTTTATGATTTAAACGATATTTTATCAGGATTAAAAGATCAAGATGGTAATGTTATTCAAGGAGCTGTTGCAAAACCTGTAGGTTGATGAATGATAAGTGATTTTTTCACTAATTCATATAAACAATTTACTTTTGATGGGTGAGGATCATATCCAATTAGAGTTGGTTATACTTCACAAGTAATTCCTGCTATTGGAGTTGC
>CASFBV010000006.1 GCA_949293065.1 uncultured Mycoplasma sp. | reverse complement strand
TGATCTTGAATAAAAATTTGAACGATATAAAATCGCAATATCTTTTAATTGATTTTTTTCTTTTTTCAATTTATTAATTTGTGTTGTTACTCATAATGATTCATTTTCTTGAGATGAAGCAGCATAATATTCAATTTCTGATCCTTCTTCATTTTCAGTAGCTAATTCTTTTGGAATTCTATTTACATTATTGGTAATTAATTGATTTGCAGCTTTCAAAATATTTTTAGTTGAACGATAATTTCTAAATAATGTTATTGTTAAAACTTTTTTATGTAATTTATCAAAATTATTAATAAAAGAAATATCAGCTCCACGTCAAGAATAAATTGTTTGATCAGGATCTCCAACAATTGTTATATTTTGATTTTTCAAAATAGAATTAATTATTTCATATTGAATTTTAGAAGTATCTTGAAACTCGTCAATTAAGAAATAATCAAATCTATTTTGTCATTTTTCTTTGATTTTTGAATTGTTGTCAATAATATTTTTTGTATAAATTAATAAATCATCAAAATCCAAAGTTTTAGATTGACTTAATAATTCTTGATATTCTTTATAAACTTTTGCTTTTATTAATTCAACTTCATTATTTTCTTCTTTTGCATCATTTATTAATTCATCAGGATTTATAAACTGATTTTTTTTAGATGAAATATATTCCTTCATCATAAAATATGGAAAAGTTGTTTTTGATAATTCATATTTTTTATAAATTTCTTTCAATAGCGAATCTTGATCAGTTGAATCAGCTACTGCAAAATTATTTGAAAATCCTTCTAATGAAGAAATTTCTTCTCTTAAAAATCTATAACATAATGAGTGAAATGTTGAAACAACCATTTCATTTGCTTTTGGACCTATTAAATCTTCAACCCTTGATTTCATTTCATTAGCTGCTTTATTTGTAAAAGTTAAAGCAATTATTTTTTTAGGTTCAATTTTTACAACTTCAATTAAATAAGCTATTTTTCTAGTCAAAACTTTTGTTTTACCTGAACCTGCTCCTGCAATTATTCTAACAGGACAAGTAACTTTAAGCACAGCTGCTTTTTGTTCTTTATTTAAATCTCCTAATATTCTTGATTCTATTTCTGTCATAATCATTACCTATCCAATTAATTCTCCAAATCTATTAAGATTTTCTTTCATTTGCTTGGACTTGTTGCATTATTCATAATTGAAACTTCTTTTCTATCAATCCCTAAAATCATATATTTATTTTTTACTGCAAAATCATTAAACTTCTCAAAAATCAATGAACTCAATTTATCAAAATACTTATCTTGTAATATTTTTGATTTAGTTGAATGAATAGCACAAAGCACAACTTTTAAATAAAATCACTCTGCATATCTAATTTCGCTTAAATATTTTTGTTCATGCTCATAAACTGATTTAATATTATTTCATTCTTTTGAAATATCTCTAAACAAAAAGTAATTAATGTCCTTAATTTTTATTTTGATTAATTCCTCATCTAAGAAGAAATAATTAGAAGCACACAAGAAAAAAGTATAAATACTTTTGTGAAAAAAAGCATTTGTGATTTCGTATTTATTAGGAGCAAACTTTTTGAAACATTTGCTCAATAAATTTTTAGAATAAATTTTATTAAAAATAAAAGGGTAAGAATATGAAATTATTTCTGGATTTTCAGAAATCTTTAAAACTTTATTTATTTTAGAACTTGATAATCTTGGTTTAGCTTTTCATTCAATATCACCTTCTAATGACAACTTGAACTCTAAAATATCTATGTGATTTCCCTTTAATATTTTAGATGCAATTTTTATAAAATCATTTTTAAAAGTTGAAAGTGTATTCAAAAAAACAAAATAATCATTAGAGATAATATTTGAAAGTGACTTAATAACATTATCAAATGATGTTAATTTATAACTTGTCAAAAATTTAATAATTGCATTTGAATTTTTTTCTTCAAAATCCTGAATCATTTTTATTTTTTTATCATCTATTTTCTCTAATAAAAAAATAACTTCTAGACCTTTATTTTTTTCAATCAAAGAAGAAAGATTTGAAAAGAATTTTTTCAATAATATTTGATTTTGTTCTTCTTCAAAAAATACAACTAATGAAAACATTTTAAATAATTAAATTTCCTTATAATTTTGCTTAATAAATTATAACATTTTTCACATTTTTCCAAATTATAAACAGGTATTTTTTATGTGATATATTCAAAAAATGAAGTAGTATCTGCAAAAAATGAAATTAACAAAATCAGATTACGAAAAAAGAGTTTTAAAATTTTTTATAGAATTCAAATCTTACATAGAAAACCAAGCAAGGAAAATAAAGAACATTCACTTTTCTATTCCACTAGAAATTGATGATATGTTGATATATTCATATAGTAAATTATTAGAACCAGAAAACAAAATTAGATATTACGAATTAAAAAATGAAGATAAAAACATAGATGAATTTTTTAAAAGAAAAGTTGTTTCTTTTATGTGAATTTATTGCAATATTTATAAAAGTAAAAATCATCAAATTCTAAATAAATCTATTTTATTTTCAGAAAGAGATGATGAAGTTGAAGGTTTTGTTGAAGAAAATTATAAATATGAAGAACTATTCAACTTTTTAACATCAGAAGA
>CASFBV010000005.1 GCA_949293065.1 uncultured Mycoplasma sp. | reverse complement strand
TTAAATTAAAGATTAAATTAATTTTTTCAAGTTCTTTTTCACTAATGTTTGTAAATTGCATATAATGTAATTGTCCTTTCTTTGTTGATTAAATTAATTTTACAAGGACAGCCAGGGAGAAATCCTTGGTTTTTTATATATTTGATATTCATTTTGGTAACTTTTTAAAATGCTATAATGAACTTACATCAACTAAAAACATGATATAATTTAGGTGAGGGTATAATATTAATAATATGACAATTAAAAACAAAAGAACAAAATTCTCAATATTGGCAGTTAGTGCAGCAACATTAGCAATTTTTCCTGTTGTTTCTGTTGTTTCATGTAATGAAAAATCAAATTTAAAAACAAGTTCAGCTTTATTGAATGCAAATTTGTCTTTAAATAATGATGGTGAAAATATATCAGCTAGTGACTTTATTGATGAATACACTGCTTCAAGTGATAAATTTCTTGTTTTTAGAAAGTATACAAACATTGAAACATTAGAGGCAAACTTAAAATTGGATAAAATTTATATTGAATCAATTATTTCTGTCAAAATGGGATCAACATATAATAGTGTCGATTGTGTTTTATTGTTTTCAAATGGCGATGAAACACAACAAGTTCCATTTACAATAATAGGTTTTTTAACATCAGTTGATAAGATGGAAAAATCACTACACAACATTGTCGAAACGTTTCAAAATCAAATTGTTCCTAACATAGTTGCAAAAACAAATGGAGTTATGACTTCAGAAGATGTTTGAAATGAATGATGAAATAAGGAAAATGTTTTCAAAAATTCATTACTTTTTAACTATATTGCTAACCTTCCAGTTTCTATCCTAAAAGAAAATCATTACTTAGGAGCTGAAATATACATAAAAACAGATTTTCAAGATCAAGTTGAAGCAAAAGAATGAGTAGATTGAAATTCAGATACCACTGATAATAATATCAAAGGAACAAAATTGAAATTAAGAATGCAATTTTCTCTTTCTTCAAGTGCAACCTCTATTATGAGACCAATCACTGTTAAAGAAGATATAGAAATTCAAGTTGATGGATTTTCAAGTTTTCAAACTAAATTTGATTCTTTTGTAAATTCATTTAAATCAAATTCTGGTGGAATTTTAATCAAAGGATCTGCTACAGAAACAACTGCACAAAATGTAAGTATTGAATATAATACTGCTACAACAGATGATGACAAAATGAGTGTATTAAATAAATATTTTGGTAATATTCCAGAAAATGGTGTTCCTTTATCTAGTGGTTTAATTCCAACATTAACAAGTGTTAAAATTGATTTAGCAAATTCACAATTATTGGATTTTACATATAATGTTTCTTGAAATGGATTATCAGCAACAATTGATATTAATATAGGTCCTTTTGGAACTACAAACTCTTATTTCAATAACTTGATAGCAAATATAAGAGATATGCAACTATACGCTTCAAATGCAGGTAAATTATTATCTTCAGAAGAAGTTGTAAATAATTGAGTTGGAAATAATGAAACAATTTTTTCAAATGTTGATGGAATACCGCAGTCTAATGATGTAACTAAATATACAGTTAAAAACGTTACATGAAATGAAGATGATTCTCTTTCAACACGTGGATCAATTTTGTATATGACAATAAATGTTGAATATGATAAATTTTCACAAGATGTATCAATGAAACCGATAACAGGATTTTTAGTTCCTTATGTAAAATACCAAACACAATTTGAAGAGGTTGTTAATTCAATTAAATTAGATGTTTCAGATGAAGGAAGAAAGGTTATTGTTGATATTATAGATGCTTCTAATTGAACAAGATATATCACTGGAATACCTACATTAGATGAAGATCATGCAATTTTTAACTTAAAATTTTCACATACTCAAGAACAAGGAGAACAAGGTAATCTTGTTGTTTCATTTACATATAGTTGAACTTCACCAGCAGGAATCTTTTATGAGCAAATAAACCAAACAGTTGTAGGATTTAGAACTTATCAAATGGAAGCAACAAATAATTTTGCAAACTTAGTACCTAAATTTAATAATGAAAACTATTTAAATTCAATTAAGAAAAGTAACACAAAATATGCAGATTGATTAACATCAAGTTTTTGTCAAGGCACAAATCAAGAAGAAATTAAAAAAGCATTAAAAAATATTTGAAATTTACCTGAATTATTTGGAATTGATGTTCGAGCTGATGTTAAATATTCAAAAACACTATCAAGTTTGTCTAACACACAACTTCAAGTAACAT
>CASFBV010000004.1 GCA_949293065.1 uncultured Mycoplasma sp. | reverse complement strand
TAATAATCTACTAATTCTTCCATTACCATCATTAAAAGGGTGTATAGATAAAAAATCAAATATGAATATAGGTATTTTAACTAATACATTTAGATTACTCTTTTCATATCAATCGCATAATTCGTCAATTAATAAAGGTGTTTCTCAAGGTTCGCTACCAACCATTAAAACATTACCTTTATTATCGATAACTTTATTTATTGTATTTTTAAATTTACCCCCAATAGACTCAGATTGGATAGTATTTTTAAAAAGTTGATTATGTCAAGACAATATAGTATTTTTATCTAATTTTATTTCAGGAGTAAAATCTTTTATGTAATTAAGAATTAAGTTATAGTTTTCGATCAATGTCTTTGCATTAATATTCAAATTTCTTTTTTGATTTTTTGATATCACAATTCCTTCAATAGCATTTGATGATGTTCCAGAAAGTTTAGAAGAACTTAATGAAAGCGATATTTTATTTATATTTTTTAATCAATTAGGAGAAATATAATTATTTGAATTAATCAAATTCATTAAATCATCAATTTCTTTTTGAATTTTACTATTTATAACTTTTAAACTTTTATTTTTCGAAAACATAATAATATAGAATTATAAATTAAAATGTGCAAATAATTGTTATATTGTGCAAATTCTTGTAAAAATGCGCAAATAACTTTTCAAATGTGTTAAACAAGTGAATGAATATTGATTTTATTTGATAGTTTCTATTATTTTGTGAACAACACATTTTTGGAAACTATTAATTAAAAAGTGTGTTAACTTCACTTAACAAAAAAATGTTAAGCACACTTAACAATATTACATAATGTTGTCGCAATTTCCAGAGTAAGATTGAAAAATTTTACTTCATTCATTAATTCTGTAGATATCTAAATATTATTTAAAAAAAATAAATATAAGTATAATTTTATTAATTTATGGAAGCACATCAAGATAAAAGATTTACAAAGATTTTGTTCACAAGAGAACAAATTGAAAGTAAAATAAAAGAACTTGCTAAATGAGTTAATGAAAACTATAAAGATTCAAAAGATCTAATTTTAGTAGGTCTATTGAAAGGATCAATTCCTTTTTTAGCCCAACTTATTAAAGATGTTGAAGTTGATCATTCGCTTGATTTTATTGTTGCATCGTCTTATTCAGGCGGAACTGCATCCACAGGAAATATAAAAATTGTTATGGATTTAGCAACTGATATTAAAAATAAAGATGTATTAGTTATTGAGGATATTATTGATAGCGGAATAACTTTAGAAAAAGTTATGAAAAACTTAGTTGATCGTAAACCTAAGTCAATTAAGATAATGACTTTATTAGATAAACCCGCAAGAAGAAAAGCTAATATTAAACCAGATATTTATGGTTTTGAAGTTCCGGATGAATTTCTTGCAGGATTTGGTTTGGATGTTAAAGAAAAATTAAGAAATGTTCCATACATTGGAATATTTAATAAAAAATATATTGATGAACTTTAGTTAAACAATATCTAAAAAAATAAAAATAAAAATGTAAAATTTAAATATTATGAAATTAGCTATTGTAGTAGATTCTTCATGTGGTTTAACAAAAAAACAAGTTAAAAAAAGAGGATGATACTTTTTGCCTCTTTATACAACTATTGATGGAAAAGAATATAGAGATGGTATTGACTTGAATGTTGATAATTTTTTAAAGATATATACAGATAAATCTGTTTCAAAAACATCTTGCACTCCAATTGGAGAAGCTCTTCAATTACTTGAAAATCTTTCAAAAGAAAATGATTTTGTTGTTGTATATCCAATTAGTATGGGGTTATCTTCTCAACAACAAAATTTAGAAATGCTTTCTAAGGAATTTAACAACGTATTTGTAATCAAGTCAAAAAACGTTGCTCAATTAATTGTTAAAGATTGTGTTGAATTAGAAAAAGATGTTTTATCAAATGAGCTAACAGTTAAACAGGCAATTAAAAGAATAGAAGATGAAGATAAATCAGTTCCTGATATTCTTTTATATCCAAAAGATATTCAAGTTTTAGCAAGAGGTGGACGTTTATCTCCATCTGCTGCTAAATTAGCTAAGCTATTAAAAATATTTCCTGTTATAGGGTGACAAGAAGGAAAACTTGAAAAATTTGATAAAGGTGTAACATTTTCAAAAACTTTCTTTAACACAGCTATTGATCATTATAAAAAACTTTCTAAGAAAAAAAATATTACTTTAATGTTTTTAGATACATTGAATCCAGAAGCAGATGAAATGTTTAAAGAATTTAGAGAAAGAATAGATTACAAAGGACCTATTATTAGATTTTCAATTCCGCCAGTTATTGCCGCTCATACTGGATATGGAGCAATTTCTGTTTTCTTTACAGAATTGAGAAGACCAGTGGAAGAATATAAATTTGAGACTTATGACAAATAGCCAAAATCAAACAATATTTTCAAAATATAAATTAGAAAGTTTTGATGTTAAATCAAAATTATTAACTCGCTCTCTTTTGTGGATGTCATTGGGTTTAATTGTAATTATTTTAGTTGCATGAATTTCATCCACAAATAGTACATTTTTTGATTTAGTCTTAAATTTATCAGTTGGAACTGATTGGATTTATGCATGAATAATAAATATAGTAATAATGGTTTTATTATTTGTTTGCTTAAATTTTCCTAAAATTCCAATAATTGTTCCATCCATTTTATATGTTGCATTTGCTTTTTATGAAGGAATTTTCATAACTTCAATCTTAATTTTTTCTGGATCAACAAATGAGGTTAAAGACTTGTTATTATATATGCTAATTCCAGCTAGCGTATTTGCTATTATGGGGATTTTGGGTTATTTAAATTTATTGAACTTTACTAAATTACTTCCTTTTATTTTCTTTGGATCAATAGCCTTATTGATTTTGGCTTTGACATTAATTTTCACAAGTAATTGAGTTGTTGAAACTACATATCTATTCCTTGCTGCTGCTTTATTTATTATTTGAATAGGGGTTGATATGCAAATTATTATGAGAACTCAAAAATCATTAGATGCAAATAATGGAGTAGATAAAAAACAAATGAATAAATTGTCTCTTATGTTAGGAATTAATTTGTTTGTTGACTTTGTTAGATTGTTATCAATAATTATAAGAATAAGCAGGTTTATAAGAGATTAAAAAAAATGTCACATGAGATTTTGTGTGACATTTTTATTTAATTGGTATCTTTTTGATAAATGGTGCGAACGAATGGACTTGAACCATCGACCTCACGATTATCAGTCGTGTGCTCTAACCAGCTGAGCTACGCTCGCATATAATGAGATTTGTTTTGATTCTAACCTCATAAAAGAATTTTTAACTAACGTTTTGAGAATTGACGTGCTCTTCTGGCTTTTCTCAATCCTGGTTTTTTACGTTCTTTAACTCTTGCATCTCTTGTAAGCATTTTTTGTTTTTTAAGTTTTGGTTTATAATCTTCTGAAACTTCAACCAATGCTCTTGCAATTCCTAATCTAATAGCACCAGCTTGCCCTGAAAGTCCTCCTCCTGAAACATTTACATTAACATCTCATTGATTTAATTGTTCAAGAATTTCAAATGGTTGTAATGCATCTTTAATTAATATATCTGATTTTAAGTATTGCTTAGCTTCTACTTTATTAATTAAGAATCTACCAGAACCTTTTTGGATTGTGACCCTTGCTGATGATGATTTTCTTCTACCTAATCCATGATATTTAATTTCTGCCATAATTATTTAACCTCTAATTTCTCTGGTTTTTGTGCTTCGTGTTTATGTTCTGGACCTGCATAAACATATAAGTTTTTGAATTGTTTAGCACCAAGTTTTGTGTGAGGAATCATTCCTTTAACTGCTTTTTCAATAATTGCAATAGGTCTTTTTGCTCTTAATTCAGCAGGTGTAGTAGTTTTAAGACCACCTGGATATCCTGAATGGTGATAATAAACTTTACTTGTTTCTTTATTTGCTGTAAGAATAACTTTATCAGCGTTAATAACAATGATATTATCCCCCATATCTACATTAGGAGTAAAAGTTGGTTTATTTTTACCACGTAGATATGTAGCACATAAAGCTGCAAGTCTACCTAAAACTTGACCTTCAGCATCAATGACATATCATTTTTTATCAACTTTTTTGTGAGTAACAATAGTTGTTTGTCTCATAGTCATTTTCCTTTCTTTAGTTTTTGATTAGAATCTCGGAATTTAGATTGTTTCCTCTTAATAAATAAAATACGCTTATTTATTATATAACATTACAATTAAAAAATAAATTTTTAGCATATTTTTTTATTAACATGTTTTATAATATGAATTATTAATTATATTTTGTAGATTTTAAGGAGAAAAATATGGCAAATGATGCAAAAATTTTATTAACAAAAGAAGCTCTTAAAGAATTAAGGGACGAACTTAAATATTTAATTGAGGTTAAAAGACCTGAAGTTAT
>CASFBV010000003.1 GCA_949293065.1 uncultured Mycoplasma sp. | reverse complement strand
TTTTTCTCATATTATAAAACCTGAAGATATCATTGTTCACGCTCCTTACATATTAAATTTAGCTAATATGGAAAAATCAGAATTTTCAAAAAAATTTTTAATAGAAGAAATTGAAAGAATGAATTATATTGGAGCTAAATATTTAGTGTTACACCCAGGAGCAAGTTTAAAACAAGATGTAAAAGAATCATTAAAACATTTAGCAACTAATTTAAAAGAAATACTAAACAAAACAAAAGATGTTGTTATAGCGTTAGAAACAATGGCAGGCAAAGGTTCAGAAATTGGAAGAACACTTGAAGAACTTAAATTTTTAATAGAGGAAGTAAGTAATGAGAGAATTGGTATTTGCTTAGATACTTGCCATATGTGAGATGCGGGTTATGATTTAAAAGATGATTTTGAAAACCATAATGGAAAACATTTGTTTGATAAATTAGACAAACTTAATTTGCTAGATAAAGTTAAAGTAATTCATTTAAATGATTCTAAAAATGATTTATCTTCACATAAAGATCGTCATGAAAATATTGATAAAGGTTTTATTAAATTAAAGGCATTAAGAAATTTTGCAAATCATCCTAACTTCGACAATATTCCAGTAATTTTAGAAACGCCATATATTGGAGATAAACCCCCATACAAAGAAGAAATTAAAATGATTAAAGGAGAAAAATAATGCCAGAACTTCCAGAAGTCCAAACAGTTATTAATTATTTAAATTCAAAAGTTTTGAATCAAAAAATAGTTGATATCAAAGTAAATAAAGAAAAATTTTTAAAAAACATTTCAAAAAATGAATTTATTAACAAATTAAAAAACCAAGAAATAAAATTTATCGAAAGAATTGGTAAATACCTTATTTTTAATATTTCCAATAATTTATTTATGGTTGTTCATTTAAGAATGGAAGGTAAATTTTTTGTTGATAGTGAATTAGAAAATAGAAAACACGACTATATTATTTTTAAACTTGAAAACAATTCATATTTGACATACAATGATTCTCGCCAATTTGGCACATTTCATATTTGTCATGATCTAAATAATCTTAAGGAAGTTAAGAAGATAGCTATTGATCCACTAGATGAAAAATTCAATTTTGATTATTTAAAACCTATATTAAATAAATCAAAAAAGAATATCAAAATACTATTATTAGATCAAGAAATAATTAGTGGAATAGGTAATATTTATGCATCAGAGATTTTGTTTGATGCAAAAATAAATCCTTTTAAAAATGCTAATGAATTAAATGATCAAGAAATTAGCTCTCTCATTGATTCTTCTAAAAGAATATTAAAATTAGCTCTTAAATATAATGGAACAACAATTCATAGTTTTTCATTTGGTGAAAATAAAACAGGAGAATTTAACAAACATTTAAAAGTTGTTTATCAGCATGATAAACCATGTATTAATTGTAAAAATAAGATAATTAGAACAAAACAAGGTTCAAGAAGCACATATTACTGTGAACATTGTCAAAAATAATTTGGTGATTTAACATATGGTGGAGATGCGGGGAGTCGAACCCCGGTCCAAAAAATGAGTAATATTATTTTTCTACAGTTTAGATTATTCTTTTATACACTTTGATTTACTAGAACAAACAAGAACATAAAACAAGCGCCGATTATAATTTCATTAAGCTTTAATCGAATCCACTTACATACCCTTTACCGACACTTTCTAATATCAAGGGAATACTAGAAGCGACTAGATGCTATTCTTAAGCAAAAACTAGGTTTGATTGTGCTGAAGACATTACTAAATTTGTATTGTCTTCTGTTTGTTTTTCTTCTTTTCCGTTTATTGAAAAGCCTAAGTAATTATGGTCTACAACACCACTGCAAAATAATAATCCCAAGTCCTGTCGAAGCCATTACATCCCCATTATAAAATTTTTTGTAATCTTCGTTTCATTTCATTTTCTTTAATAGCTTGTCTTTTATCAATTTTGTTTCTTTTTTTTGCAACTGCAATTTCTAGTTTTACTTTTCCATTTTCTCATAACATTGTTAATGGAATAATGGTACATTTAAGTTTTTCAACTTTTGTCAGAATTCTTAATAATTCATTTTTATGCAAAAGTAATTTTCTTGCTCTAAATTCATCATTTTTCTCAAGCATTCATGATGAAATATGGATATTAGAAGCAAATAATTCATTTTTTTTAAAAGAACAAAATGAATTTTTTAAATTAAGATTTCCAGCCCTAATCGACTTTACTTCTCACCCCTGAAGCTCCATACCAGCTATATATTTATCTAATATTTCATAATCAGAGGTAGCAAACTTGTTTTTTGCAATAACCTTTGACATAATTAACAACCTGACAATTAAATATTATCATTTATTTTTTAACATTAATTGAATAAAGTAAAAATATTATAAATTTAAGTAAAAATATAACATTTCTTATTCTTTAATAAAATAAAACACATCATAGAATTGATGTGTTAATTCATTGGTCATTGCTAATGAAATGGTGGCTCCGGCAGGAATCGAACCAGCGACACACAGAGCTTCAATCTGTTGCTCTACCGACTGAGCTACAGAGCCATGG
>CASFBV010000002.1 GCA_949293065.1 uncultured Mycoplasma sp. | reverse complement strand
GTAAATCCTGATCTAATACGCAATCCAGGAGCTTCATTCATTTGGCCAAAGACAAATGTTGTTTTATCAACAAATCCTAGTTCTCTAGCTTCTTTTCATAATTCATGACCTTCACGAATACGTTCTCCAATACCTGTGAAAACAGCTAGACCATCATGTTGTTTAATAAATGTGTTGATCAATTCTTGAACAATAACTGTTTTACCAACTCCAGCTCCACCTAGTAGACCTGTTTTCCCTCCTTTTGCAATAGGGATTAATAAGTCGATAACTTTAATACCTGTTTCAAGTAATTCTGTTTTTGGAATAACATTATATCTATCTTTTTGTTTTGATTCTGTTACTTGTAATGGTGCATATAATTTTCCATCTAGAGCATGTTTTGGATCATCTAAAATTCTTCCAACTGGGTCAATAACTCTACCTAAAATTTCTTGTGAAATTTTAATTGCATAAGGTTGATTTTTTGAACGTAATTCTTGTCCAATTGATAAACCTTCTTCTGAACCTAAAACGAATGCTGATACTAATTTATCATTAATAATTTCAGAAACTTCTAATACTCTCATTTGTCCATTTGAAAGTTCACATTCAAACGCTGCACCAATTGAAACTTTTTCAGAAGCTTGAATAATTTGAATTTTATAAACTTGTGACTTAACTTCAGCAATAATTCCTTTGATTACATATCCTTTTGATTCTAAAGGTTTAATTGGATTTGTTGCTGTGAATTTTTTACCAACATTTTCTTTTCTTTTTTGGAAATCTGATGATTGTTGTGCTTGAATAATTGCACTAATTAATGTTGGTTTGTCTTTTCTTTCTGAAGCTGGAATTCTTAATCCATCAGCAATTACATTTAATTGTCCCATTAACATTAATGACAATTCTTCTAATGTATAAACTTTGAATTTTGATTGTTCCATTTCTTCAACAACAGAAAGTTTAATTCCTTTTTTCACTTCTGTTTGTTTTGAATCAGCAACAGTTTCAACTTCTCTTGTTTTACCTGTTGATTTTGAAGACTCACCAGCTTTTTTTGTTGTTTTTTTAATAACAATTGTTCCTGTTGCTGTTGATTTTGTTGTTTTTTCAACTTTTTCTTCTTTTGTAGTTGGAGCAACTGATACTTCTCTTGTTTTTAAGATTTTCATATCATCATTTGCTGGTTTACCATATTCAGCTTCATTATTTCAAATTGTTTTACAAATTAAATATTTGTTTTTAACATCAAAAGCTAAGATTTTTTTAATCATTTCTGGTTTTGTAGAAATGTTTGCTGTTGAAATTTTTCCAATTTTTGCTGCTTTTTTAAGATTTAGTAAATCGAACATTTCTAAATATTTTCTTTTGTCAGCAGGAGTTTTATAAACATCTACGAATTTTTTAGATTTCATATGCTATTCCTTTCTCTAGACCTCTTCTTTCATAAGCTAGAAGAACTCTACCATCATTTCTGATGTCTTTGAATACTTTAACAAATTCTGGGTTATTTCTCAATCATTTGTTTTCTGATAATAAGTGATATTTAACTAATGGCAAGATAATGTGTTTGTTGTATAAAGCTACAACTTCATCATCAACAGATCTTTCATTGATTAAAGCAGATAATTTTTTACCTAAAACATCTTTTGTCATAAATACTTTTAGAACATCTTTTAATGTTGCTAATAATTCTGTTGCTTTGTCCATTGCTTCATTAAAGAATAGAGATAAATATCCATTTTTTAAAAGCATAAATAGTAAAGCTGTAGTTTGTAAAGATACAACTTCATATTCATCTTGTTGAATAATAATTTCAAAAGCTTTTCCTTTTGCAATTGTTTCGCGATCTTTTTCTGAAACATTTGAATTAAATGAAGAGAATTTTTTGAAGTTTTCATATTCTGAAACTAAATTTTTTAAACCTGAAGTTGCTTTTCTCATTGATTCTGATTGAACTTGTGAACCTAGACGAGAAACTGAAATTGAAATTTCAATAGCAGGTCTTCTTCCTTCGTTGAAGATATCTGCAGATGTATAGATTTGACCATCTGTAATTGAAATAATATTTGTTGGGATATATCCTGAAATATCTCCATCTAATGTTTGAGCGATAGGAATCATTGTAATTGAGCCACCACCATATTCTGGTTGATATCTTCCACATCTTTCTAATAATCTTGAATGAACATAGAAGATATCCCCTGGGAACGCTTCACGACCTGGAGCTGATCCAGTTGATAGAGCTAATTCTCTATATGCATCTGCATGGTTTGTTAAGTCGTCAAATACAACTAAAACATCTTCACCTTGTTCTTGTAGATATTCAGCAATTGTTGCTCCTACATAAGGTGCTAAAAATTTAGAAGCAGCTGAATCATCTGGTGCTGTTGCAACAATGATTGTTTTATCTAAAACACCACGTGATTCTAACACTTTTCTAATTTCAATAAGTTCTTCACGTTTTTTACCAATAGCTACATAAATGTTTAAAACATTTGATGTTTCTTGAGAAATTAAAGCTGTAATAGCAATTGATGTTTTACCTGTAACAGCATCTCCAACAATCAATTCTTTTTGTCCTCTACCAATTGGCAATAAACCATCAATAGCAGATGTACCTGTTTGTAATGGTTGATTAACTTCTTTTCTTGTATATAAAGGTTTAGCTTCTGATAAAACGAATTTTTCTGCTAAAACTTTAACAACATCATTTGATTTACCATCAATTAAAATATTTGAGTTAACATCAATAACAGCTCCAAAGAAGTTGTTTAAAATTGATGCTGTAAATACTTTACCTGTAGCAAATGCTTTTCCACCCACTTTAATTGATTCATGAGTAGATTTTCCAACTAGAGCAACATAAGCTCTATAGAAATTAGCTTTAATAACAATACCGTTAATTTCTTTACTAAATTTAATTTCTTCTAAGAATTGATATGAGTGTTGACCTTCAACAACTACAATGTCATCTTTGATAGAAATTATTGTAAGTTCTTTTTCTTTCATATTTTCTCCTTTTATTTTCTAATTTCTCAAGCAACCATTTTTTTAAGAAGAACTTTTTTAGAAACTGCTTCTGCTTCTTCTTGGTGCTCAATTAAGCTGAAAATGTTATTATTAATTTCGTATTTTTTAGCTGTAAAGTAATTTCCTAATTTGTAAAATGCTTTAATAGCTGTTTCATCTCTAGACACTTCTAGCAACTCTTCTAATTCATTTAAATCATTTGATTTAAGTTCTGGGAAGTTTGCATATACTTTTGAAATTAATTCATTAGGCAATACATCAAATTCACCATTGATTGAAATTAATTTTTTACCTTCATTTGTTAAAAACATAACTTCGTTTGCAACAATGAACATTTTTTTTGTAGTATTTTGTTTTGAATTTTTATTACTTGTATTGTTTAAAGACACTGAGTTTCCATTTACTGATTCAACATCAACAATCACACCTGCAACATCAAACATTACAGCTTGATTTTGTTTTTTGTTAAATACTGTTTGTCCGCCTTTTGACAATGTAGATGGTCCATTAACAATTTCAATAGGTGGGAAATCAATTGAAATAATTGTAATTTTTGAAACAACTTCTCTATCTGTATTTAAAAAGTTGTTAATCATTTTAGGATCAATAGGAGTAACTAATAATATTTTATTGTCCATTATTTAGTACCTCCTTTACCTTTAACCTGCACTTTTTTGTATTGATAAAGAATGTCATCCTCTTCTTTTTTCTTTCTAACTTCATCTAAAATGTTATTTCCTGAATTTCTAACTTTAAATGCTGAATATAGAACGATTGAAGATTCTGTTTCTTTTTCTCTTCTAACTCTGTTAACAAGACGTTGAACAATAACGCTCTCATCATGAATTTTTGATTTTTTCTCATCTAATAATTGAAGTTCTAATTTTAATTTATGAATGTTCTCTAAAATTGTAATTTCAACAATACTTTGTTTAATAATTGCTTTTATCAATTTAAATTTAAAGAAAGTAATGTTAGGAATTCAAAATAGTTTTTTAATATCTAAGTTTGCTAGATATGTTGCATAAATTAAACTAGAATTTTGCTTAATTGATTCAAAATCAACTGTCGATGTTTTTGATAATTCTGTTGTTTTTTCAGAATAAATTTCTTCTTCGCTTTTATCATATTCAAATGGAGCGATTTTTTTCATTATCAAGTCTTTTTTATCTTGATTTTGTTGAGCAATAATTAATGTGGCATCTGTAAAAATTCCATTTTTGAATCCTACTTCAACCAAAGTTGCAATTTTGTTGATAAATTCACTTTGTTTTTCATACACTTCATATGGAAAATGTTGAATAATATTTAATTCTAACTTTTGAGCAATAAGGTTAACTCTTGTACCAATAGTTACAACAGAATCACCTTTTTTAACTTTTGCTTCTAGTGTTTCTTCTAACTTTTTATAAATAACATCTGAGTATTCATCATTATCTTTTGCATCTACAATGAAGAAAATTTCTTCTCTTGATTTTCTTGTAGAATCATTTGCTTCGATATATGTTCTTTCATTTTTAAAAAAAGTTGTATTAATTTTTTCTAAAAATTTCAAGTTTGAATACTTAACCATTTTCAATGTGTCTAAAGCTTTTTGTTCTTCATTTAAAAGCTGTAGAACACGCAATTTAGAAATATCTAAATATGTTTCAAAAAAGCCTAAACTTTTTTGTTTTTCTTTTAGAGATTTCAAGTTTTTTTGAACATAACTCATCTACAACCTCCTTTACATAGAATTGTTTTGTTTTTACTTTAACTAAACAAAATTATTCTTTGTTTTTTGGAGATCTTGGATGAATTGATGAGTTAAAGTTAACTGCAGCTGCCTCTGAAATATATAGTGAAGTAATTCCTGATGCATTTCTTACCATAATTGTTTCTGGGAAGAATTCACATTCATGACCATTGCTTAAAG
>CASFBV010000001.1 GCA_949293065.1 uncultured Mycoplasma sp. | reverse complement strand
TGTGTTGAGGAATCTGTTTTCATTCGAAAACATTTTTAAAAAATTTGTTGTTTAAAACAATGTTGGTTATGTATGTTGTTGGATCGCTTGATTGATTAATCTCAGATGTTTTAATTATTATTCTATTTACATTTGCATTAGATTTCTGAATACCATTTTCAATTGAATAAATATTTGTGGGCGCATAATTTAAAATTGAATTATAATCAATTATTAAACCATTTTGTGAAATTGGTATAACTGTTACTTGATTATCTAAAGCTTCTGATTTTATTTTTTCTATTTGCCGATTTATTAAATCTTGTTGTGTATTAGATAATTTATTAGATTCATCATTTCAATATTCATTAAGAATAACCGAACCATTAGCTATAGAATTTTTTACATATTCAAACAATGAATTTTCCCCAAAAATATTTTGAAATTTAATGCTTGTGTTTTCAAAACCATAATATATATCCATTCCTTCTATTTTTTCACCAACAAGCAAGCAATCTTTTATATATTCTATTTGAGCTTTCATTAATGAATTTATAGAATCATAAAATAAACCATTAAAATAATATTCAGTTCTACTATGCGGAAGAACAACTTGCAATGGATCAACTCATTCAATATCACTTGGTTTTGAACTTCCAAGACTTACTAATCCAAAAAATATTGTTTTTTCATAGCCACCATTTCAAATTAAAGTATTTTTTTCAGATTTAAATTGGTAATTTTTTTGCTCGACTTTTGGTACAAATGCATCAACAATAAATGATGTTGCTTGAGTTGCAAAACTTGCTGCTGTTATTAAAAAAGATGAAACACCACCCACAAGATTAGAAATAATATCTTTATTTTGTAATATTTTGTTTGCTATATTCAAAACGTTGTTAATTGCCTTTGGAATAGAACTCAAAATTGGTCTTTGAAAAAATTCTAAATCTTTTATTTTGCTAAAAATTCCTTGCAGTTTCGTTGGAAGATTATTAATGGCTTCAGAAACTTCATTCATTTTTTTGCTTATTGATGAAATTGTATATAATGGATTGATATATGATGTAGTATTTACAGGCACTTTTGTAGCATTAATACACTCCCCAACTAGCAAGTTATAAATTTCATCTAATGAAGAAGAATTCAAGATTGTTTTAGGAATGTCCCCATTTAGCATAAAACATTGTTGAGCTAAAAGTTTTATGTTTGGTGTTCAATTATTTCAATTTTTGCTAACTATTTTTTTAAATTTCTTTAATTTGTTTTTGTTTCCTGCAATTTCATCAAAAATCAAATTATCATTATCAATTGTTGCATTGCTTAAACCAACATTTATTATTGTCAATGCAGCATCACTAAATGATTTTAATGATTCAACAATGTCATTTGTATATTCATTTTGTTCTTCTAAATAATTAAGTGAATTTTCTTTCTTTGGACTTGAAAAAAAATTGTAAACTTGCATAAAATCGCTATACAAACTTATCGGAATTTCTTTAACATCAAATTTTTCACTCAATGAATTAATATACTCCATTGTTTGATTTGTGTATTTTTTCTTTTGCTCTTCATTCAAGGAATTGTAATCAAAAAAATTATTGTATATTTGTGTAGTTCCTATAACTCCAACAAATATTGCTTGTCTAAAAATTGAGTAGCGATCTAAGATTGTTAATAATAAATCAGATTGAGTGTTTAAATTGAAGTTACTTGACTGAAAATTAAATATTTTTTCAAATGAGAAAAGATCTTGGTTATTGGAATCAATATACAATAAATTTTTTGGAAAAATTGAATAAATATATTGATCAAGAATATACATAATTCTTTGAAAAAAAGATTTTGTTAAATTAATCATGCTTTCGCTTGCTCTAGCTTCAACAAGATTCTCAATTAAAAAAGTATAACTAAATAAAATATTCTCAAAATTCGAACAATCCTTTGTTATTTTTAATTTATTTATAAATTGATCGTAACGATTATAAATATCAGAATATTCTTTCTTTAATTTTTCATAAAATTCTTTAGAATAATCTCCCATATTAGATAAAGCAAAAGGATAACTTTCATCCAAACTTATAAATAAATTTAAAAATTTGTTTAAAATGTTGACAAATTTACTTTTTGTCAATGATTGATTTTCACCAACAGGAATGCTAAATCAATTATTTGGATCTGTAATTTGTCTTATTGTTCCATCTGATTCTAAAAACCTAGAACCTATAATATCACCTGGAGAGGTTGATTTTGTATCAACGACATATTTTGATATTCCTTCATTTGTATATAATGTTGTGTAATTTAAAATTGGTTCATTAGGTTGATAACTAATTAATTCATCAAACGAAACAATAGTTCCATTTGGAAATTTTACATATTTTTGTGCTTTACTCATCATTGCTTCATATGCATTGGTTTTAATAAATTCTTCTTGAGACAAATCAAAATCACTTTTCTTAAATGAAATATTATTATTACTAAAATGATAATATTTATTAATATTACCTGTGATAAACCCAGGTGAATTCTCATCTAAATAATACACGTTTCTTAAATAATGTTCTAAATCAGATGATGTTTCAAAATAAATATTATTAAATTGAAGTAAATCTTTTTTGTGAATATATGTTTTTATTGCTTGATCTTTTTCAGATGTAAATCCACCTAATGAAGTTTTGTATATAGTGGTTGTGTTAGACAAAGTATCATCTGGAATTCTAATTAATTCATTGTCAAGATCGATAGAATTAAAAACCTCTTTACTTGTATAAATGTTTTTTTCATAATAGTTAAAAACTTTGTTTGTTTGAATAAAATGCACAACTTCTGACAAAGAATCAAAATAATAATCTTTTTGAGTTTCATCATTAAATGATGGAATTGATATTTTATATTGAGAAGTATAAGCGCTTGCAAAATAATCTTTTGCTTCATCCTTAGAATCGAAATATAAATCTTGTCCATTAAAATTTAATCTATATCTTAAAATGTTTTGATTATTGTTTTTGTTTACAAATTTATTTACAAATATTATTGAACTTGCAACTAAAGGAGTAAGAACTAATGTTAATGTTAGCCCTCCAATTATCAATATTGGTAAATGTTTTCTAATTCTCGACATATTTTACAATAAATGATATCAAAAAAACTAAAAAGTTACCAAAATAAATACCAATAATAAAAACCAGGGATTTCTCCCTGGTTGTCCTTGTAAAATTAATTTGACCCATAATAAATAAAGGACAATTACATTATATGCAATTTACAAACATTAGTGAAAAAGAACTTGAAAAAATTAATTTAATCTTTGAATCGTTTATCCGATTCATCATTAGATGAATATATTGATTCCAAAATGAAAAGATATGAGTTTATCTCTCAAATAACTAATTAT